>CALVHJ010000114.1 GCA_944327425.1 uncultured Bacilli bacterium | reverse complement strand
ACACCTGTGATGTTGATTAACTTCCATATAAGAAAATTATAATAATGAAATATAAAAATATTTACAGAAACAAGGTGTTTTTAAGCATCTTGTACTTTTTATTTTTATATCTATACGATAAATAGGACATACCCTATGCGATTTTTAGGACAGAGCTATGTCCTAAATGGGACAATATAATATTATAAGTATAATAAGATAGAGAGAGTATTAATTATATATAAAATATTAAAAAATATAAAATTTTTATTGACAAAAGAACAAATGTTTGATATAAATATAAAATAAGAAATTCGAAATAAATTAAATGGATATGAGTAGAAAAAAATCAAATTATATGATAGAATACATTTGATAATATGAATAAAAAGAGGTATAAAGATGAGTTTGAAAACAATAGATTTATTTGCAGGTATAGGTGGTATTCGCAAAGGTTTTGAAATGACAGGAAATTTTTCAAACGTATTATCTGCAGAAATTGATAAATATGCATGTGAAACTTATGCTCATTTATACGGAGAAGATCCATATAATGATGTAACAAGTGAAGAATTTAAAAATAAGGTTGAAAAAACAAACTATGATGTATTATTAGGCGGATTTCCCTGTCAATCATTTTCAATTGCAGGAAAAAAGGAGGGATTTAAAGATAAAACAAGAGGAACACTATTTTTTGATGTTGCAGATATTATTGATAGAACTAAACCTAAAGCTTTTCTTCTAGAAAATGTTGAAGGTATTATAACACATGATAGAGGAAGAACATTTGAAACAATAGTTGAAACCCTAGTAAATGATTTGGGTTATCACATGATAGGGGTTGAAGAGGGAATTGGAGGATATCTTAAAATTCATAAAGATGAAATAATAAGAAATACTAAAGATTTTGGATTGCCACAAAAGAGAGCTAGAGCTTATATGATGGGATTTAGAAAGGACTTAATTCCAAATGGATATATATTTCCATCATTACCAAGAAAAAAAGAAAGAGTAATATATAAAAATTTATATGATTTATTAGATAAAAAAGTGGATGAAAGATATTATCTGTCTGAATCATATTTGGAAACATTAAAAAGACATAGAAGTAAACATCAGGAGAAAGGGAATGGATTTGGATATGTTATAGTAAACGAAGGAGAAAATCCAATTTCAAACACTATTTTAGCGACGGGAGGTTCAGGAAAGGAAAGAAATTTAGTAAAACAACCTAATTATACTTTGGGAGGTAAAATAGTAAAAAATAAGAAGTCGGAATTAAATTATGATGGGATTAGAGTTATGACACCAAACGAATGGGGAAAATTACAAGGGTTTATTGGTTACGGCTTTAAAGATGGAGAAAAAGAAAAATTTTCATTTCCAAAAGATGTTAGTGTAACACAACAATATAAGTTGTTTGGAAATTCTGTGTCCATACCAGTAATTGAAGAGATGGCAAAATATATGTATAAAAGATTGGAGGAATTCAATGCAATTTAATAGAGGAGAATGGTCTGAATTATATGCCTTATTAGAATTATTAGATAATCAAGACCTGAAGATAGTAGATGATAATTTAGAGATAATTGATGATAGCACTTTTAGAGTTATAGGATTATATGTTCAAAATAACAACAACGAATATTACTTTGATATTAAAGGGATAAATGTAGATGTACTAAAAAATAATAAAGTTATTTCAAATGTTAAAAAAACAGAAATTCAAAAATATAAAGAAGTATTATTAGAAAAAATAATTAAGGAATTGCCTGGAAATGGTAGCTTTCCAATACAAGAAATGAAATATATTCTTGAAAAATTAACAGAAGGAAATAAAATAAAATCATCATCGACTTCAAAAGAAGATATTAGTGCTAAATTAAAAGATAATAAATTAAATACAATTGTTAATAAGGTTGGATATAGTATAAAGTCTAGCCTAGGTAGTCCAGCAACATTATTGAATGCTTCGAACAATACAAATTTTAAATATTTAATAAAAGGTTTATCTGCTGAGGACATAGAAAAGGTAAATAATATTAATACTAATACAAAATTAGTTGATAGATTAAAATATATGAAAGATAAGAATGCTGAAATAAAGTTTGATGAAGTTATAAGTAGTACAATGAGTCAAAATTTACAGATGATTGATTCGAGATTACCAGAGATATTAGCAGATTTACTACTAGCATCTTATGAAGCAAGAGAAAAAAATATAGGTAAACTATTGCATTATGTATCTGAAAATAATATTTTGAATTATACTGGAAATTCAGAAATGTATTATAAAAAGAAAATAGGAGATTTTCTTTTAGCAGTTACATTGGGAATGATGCCTGGTGTAATTTGGAATGGTGAATATGATGTTACTGGCGGAATAATTTTAGTTGAAAATGATGGAAAGATATTAGTTTTAGACGCTATTTATTATAAAGAATATTTAGTAAAATATCTTATAAAAAACACTAAATTAGAATCACCAAGTTCATCTAGATATAAAATGTTTGATATTTATCCAGAT
>CALVHJ010000113.1 GCA_944327425.1 uncultured Bacilli bacterium | reverse complement strand
CAAGCATAAAAAATGTCCTCCTTCCTAGAAAGAGAACATTTAAGTTTCATATATAAAAATAAAAACTTACGAACTTTAATTAGTCCGTAAGTTGTATTTAAATGGAGCAAGTGAGCGGAATCGAACCGCCGTCTCAACCTTGGCAAGGTCGCATACTAACCGCTGTACTACACCTGCATGCATAAATATATTATCAAATTATACAGATAAATGCAAGGAAAAATTGCAAAATTCTTATTTATATTATATAATTATGTCTGAAGAAGGTTGATTATGAAAGAAAAAATTAAATTATTATTTCGAAAATTGAGAAAAAATATAATTGAATATATCGCTACTAATCGTTTGTTTATAACTTATGTTATTCTTTCTTTAATTGGTCTAATGTTAGTTAGAAACTTTACGATTGATAATATGTGGAGTTTTGAGGCTTTTATTTCCGATTTAGCTTTAGTATTAATTATTGGTTCTTTTGGTTACTTAGTTAAACCCAAGAATCAATATCGTTATTTTTTAATAGTTTTAATTATTTTTACTTTTATGGAAGTAATTAATTCTATTTATTATACTTTTTATACATCTTTTGCTTCTTTTGGAGAATTAGCTACTGCTGGTCAAACAGAAACGGTTATGGGCTCTGTTTTTGAACGTATTAAAATTACACATTTAATTTACATTATATTTCCTTTTCTTTTTTATATTATTCATAAAAAATTACTTAAAACTGCTTATTATAATTTTTTAAGCTTTATAGAAAAAGGGAAGAAAATGTGTATGGTTACTCTTTTAATTGGTTGTCTATTTCTAGCTTATACGTTTGTAACGGCTACCGGTACGGATTATTCAAGGCTTGCTAAACAATGGAATCGAGTCTATGTTGTTGAAAGATTTGGTTTAGTATTATATCAAGTAAATGATTTTATTCAAACATTAACGCCAAAATTCAGTAGTTTATTTGGTTATGAAGAAGCTGCTCAAAGTTTTATCGATTATTTTACAAGTGATGATGTTGATCTTTATGATGGAGAAAATGAATATACGGGAATTTTAGAAGGATATAATATTGTTTTTATACATATGGAGGGTATGCAAACATATTTGATGGATTTATCATTTAACGGAGTTGAAGCAACACCAAACTTAAATAAGCTAGCTCGAGAAGGAATGTTTTTTTCTAACTTCTATCCCCAAGTTAGTGTAGGTACATCTAGTGATACTGAATTTACACTCACTACTAGTTTACTTCCGGCAGCTAGTGGAGCAGTATTTACATCTTATTATGATCGTCTATATATTACTATTCCAAAATTATTAAAACAAAAAGGTTATTATACATTTAGTATGCATGGTAATTATGCATCAATGTGGAATAGAGCTACTGTTCATCCTCTTTTAGGTTATGATGATATGTATTTTGAAGAATCATATACTTATAATGAGGATGATAAAGATCCTAATAACTTAGAATATATTAATTTAGGTATTAGTGATAAAATGTTCTTTCAACAAGTTGTACCAATTATGGAAAATATAGAATCTTCACAAGATAATTACATGGGAACAATCATTACTTTATCTAATCACTCTCCTTTTAGATTTTTAGAAAAATATGGAGAATATGATATGTCTACTACATATCAAGAATGTGAAACAGAATCAGGTATATGTGAAGATGTAACTACTAATTATTTATATGGTAGTGAGGTTGGTAATTATATTATGAGTAGTCATTATGCTGATGAAGCATTAGGAGAATTTTTTAACTATATTAATGAATCTGAATATTTTAATAATACAGTTTTTGTATTATATGGTGATCATGATGCAAGGTTATCACGAAATGCTTTAAATTATTTATATAATTATGATTATCGTACAGGAGAACTTAAAAGTGAGGATGATCCTACTTATATTACTTATGATGATTATGATCATGAATTAAATAAGAATACGCCACTTATTATTTGGACTAAAAATAATGAACTTAGAAGTAAGCTTAATGGTGAAGTGGATTATGTAATGGGAATGTATGATGTTATGCCGACAATTGGTAATATGCTTGGTATTGAAAATGAGTTTGCAATGGGACATGATATATTTAATATTAAAGAAAATAATTATGTTGTTTTTCCTAACGGTAATTTCTTAACTAATTTAATTTATTATAATAATTCAGAAAGTCAGTATAAAGTTATTGCCGATGGGGCTGAGTTATCAGAAGATTATATAACAAATTTAGTAGAAAAAACTGATAATATTTTAGAAGTATCTAATGCTATTATTGTTCATGATTTGATCAAAAATGAAGGAGATACAGTTAGAGAAATTAAAGAAAAAGAGGCTATAGAATGAGAAAAGGATATAAAATTGGGTTAATTATTATAAGTGTTTTATTAGTAGTATTTATTGGACTGGGTGTATTAAAAATGTTTTATAATCCAGAAAAAGAAAATACAGATGTCAATGTTTCAAATATTGTATCAAATATTGCTGATTATGGCTATACTTTGGATGATAGAGATACACCATATATGCAAG
>CALVHJ010000112.1 GCA_944327425.1 uncultured Bacilli bacterium | reverse complement strand
TCTATCTACTTTAATAGCAATTAATTTATCAATCTTTTTAGATTTTATATCAGCAAGTAATCTTTGCATTTCTGGTCTCATTAAGTCTTTTCCTGAATGCCCTGCGTCATTATAGACATCTACAATATCATAATCATTCTTTTCACAGTATTCTTTTATCATTCTAAGTTGTGAATCGATAGAGTAACCATTATCTCTTTGGTCATCTGTACTAACTCTTACATAAATACTACATCTCATAAAATATCATCTCCTCACTTGTTTCCTAACTAAAAAGCAAAATAACAGACACTAAATTGAAATTTTTTAATATTTCTCATTAGTTTCCTCATTAATAAATGAAAAGTATAGTCTAAACTTTAAAATTATTTAAAATTTGTTTGATTTCTTTGAGATTATATTTTTGTTTATGCTCTTTAATATAAAATGGTTTGCTAGATATTTCATTTACTTTGTATTCTAATATTGTAAGAGTAATAGGATATGTAATTAGATATTCAGTAGGCTCTATAATTTGTAAATTCGTATGTAATAAATGTTTAACCTTGCCGTTTTTAATTTTGTATTTGTAATCTTTAATCACTTCAAGTATTTCCGTATTTGGCTTTAAACTCTGAATAGTTTTAAATTCAATCATAAAAAATGTCCTCCTTCCTAGAAAGAGAACATTGCTTTTATATAAAATAAAAACTTACGAACTTTTTACAGTCCGTAAGTTGTATTCAAATGGAGCAGGTGATGGGAATCGAACCCACGTTATCAGCTTGGAAGGCTGAAGCTCTACCATTAAACTACACCTGCATTTATTAGATAATATAAATTATATCATATTATCTAAAAATTTCAACTATATTTTATAAATTTTTGTATTTTTCTTAGCAATTTTAATAATTGCTATAATAGATATTATGCCAATAGGTAATAATATATACCCATAATTTACACCAGTCTGAGGATTTTCAATAGGTTCATCAGGTTCATCAGGCCCATCAATAACAGTATTCGAACAATCTTCAACAAACTCCTCATAAGTAACTGAATTTCCATTAGAATCAAAATAATACTTATCATCAATTATCGTACATGTATAATTACAACATTGTTCATAATACTCTTCCTCACTAACAACAGTGCCATTCTCACCATAATAAACATCATCAACTATCATACAAACAAAATTATCTGGTTCACTAGGCTCTTCATAATCAGCTATATCAGGCATAAAACTAGCCTCACAATATTCATCGCTCAAATCACCTGTAAAAACTAAATCAGCAATTGTAAAATTACCTATATGCCCACTATCAGCTGTAAAACTAACATTAGAAGAAAGCCCATTATTACTAACCCAATCATCATGAGTATTAATACTTTCCAAAGTAACGTTAGTAAGTATTAACTTACCTTCCACATGATTTATCTCATAATCTGATGTTGCCACAATATGACATGTCATATAAAATGTTCCATCTCCTAAATCCTGTTTAGGATCACAATAATAGCCTCCAAAACTAAGAGATTTAGCATTTACTTTAATTGGAACTATAACAGATAGCAAAGTCAAAAAAATCATAAACATTTTCTTCATAACAAAACCTCCCCAATAGATAGTTAATTATCTTAAATCTTTTAAGCCGTTTTGTCAAGTACAATCACAAAGTTTTATTACAATTTTGTCAGTTTACATCAAAAGTCTTCCCATAAATAAAAATAACTGATATAATATTAGTAGTAGTGATGTATATGATAAAAAAATTTACTGAATGGTTAAAAAGAGATGATAAAGTTTTTGCCGAAGGCATGTGCTTTTCCAAAATGTTTATTATTTTTGTAATAGGATGTTTTATTGGTGTTTTACACGAAAATATTTTAGGTTGTATTAAACACTTCATAAAATATCATGAATTTTTTTGGCCATCTCACAAAGGCGTAATATATGGTCCTTTTAATCCATTATATGGAGCAGGAATTGCTTTTATAATTTATATTCTTGGCAAAAAGAAAACCCATCCTATAAAAACCATTTTATATGGGGCTTTACTAGGAGGAGCCATCGAATATGTTATTAGCTATTTAATGGAACTAGTCTTAGGAGTAGCATCATGGGACTATAGTAACTATTTTTTAAATATCAACGGAAGAACTACAATTCCCTATATGATCTTTTGGGGATTAGCTAGTGCTCTTTTAGTTCATGTCATTTACCCCTTTTTATCTAAATTTATTGAGAAAATACCAAGTAAAATTGGTAAGCCTCTAGTAGTCTTCTTAGTAATATTTATGACATTAAATATGTTTATATCTTTTACTGCTTTAGGAAGAGCAACCCTAAGAAACTATGGTTATGAACCATTTACCTTTTTAGGTGAATTCTATGATTTAGTATATCCTGATGAATATCTAAAAACTATATATACTAACATGAAATTTGTAAAGTAGGTGAATATTTATGATTCTAGAAACTATAGGAATAATTCTAATAATAATCGGATTATTAATGCTATTTACAACATCATTTCTAGCAAGAATAAACAACAATTTTCCCAAAGAAAACAGAAAAGA
>CALVHJ010000111.1 GCA_944327425.1 uncultured Bacilli bacterium | reverse complement strand
ACTGTAGTAAGTCAAAGACAAAAATGTGTTCCTCAGTTTAATGATTATGATATTGAATCATCTACTTTAGGAATGACAGTTAAAGCAGGTATGGCTACAGGTATGAGTGCTGTTGTTACAACGGAAACAAAAGAAGGAATTACTCTAGAGACAGAATGTATTGGTAAAGTTTACAATAAAGATGAGTTTGATAAGAATGTTTGGACAATCTATGGTGAACCAGATACAACTCTAGTAATTGAAAAACCAGATACAGTAAGATTAACTTGTGCAGCCATTGTTAATAGAATTCCTGATGTAATTGCAAGTGAAGCTGGATTTATTCCAACATCTCGTATGGGAGAGTTAAAATACATAAAAGAATCTAATAATTAAAATATCCACAATATCTGTGGAAAAAGATAAAGTCGTTTAGATAATTTTTCACATCATAAAATAATCATAAATATATTTACAATTGTAATTACATTTAATATAATAAGTATAAGAATCTTGAGTTTTACACTAAAAACGAGGAATGCCTTGATATATAAGGATATCCTCGTTTTTTCTATCTTGTGTAATATCTAGTATTTTAAAATTTTTCTAATTTTTTTTCTAGGCATATATTTTCTAATATCATCGTTTAAATTATAAATGTTTATAAGTTCTTTAATAATATCATCAGCCCCAAATAATTTATAAATATTTTCAGTATCTAATTCAGCGGTAAAATTAATCATAGAGTTAATTATTTTTCTTATAGAATGTTTTTTATCAGTTTTAATTTCTAACAGTCTAATCATAACTAGAGCGACAAAGCAGGTTAAGAAATGTGCTTCAATATGTTCCTTAGTCCAAACGTATATAGGACGAGTTTCTAATTCGGTTTTAGTAATTTTAAAAGTATCTTCTATTTTAGATAATCCTCTATATTTATCACGTAATTCAAAATCATTCATGTTAAGTTCACTAGTAACAATAGAGTAATAACCATCATATAACTCTTCTTCTTTAATTAGGTCTTCTTTAAGAGAAAGGTCTAATCCATCGGCTATTTCTCCAGTAGATTTCACAAACTTAATATTGTTAATATAACTCTTAGCCCCTTTACAAGAAACTTTATCATATTTTTTAGGATTTTTGATAATATCTTTCGCTCTTTCAATCATCTGATTTCGATCATGTTTTTGTTTATCAGCATATTTTTTAGAATAGTAAACCATCTGTTTTTGGTCAGTTCTGACTTTGGTATTTCGTTTACCATCTCTTTTAATAGTAATTTCTTTAGGATAAATTCTTGATTTATGTTTAAAATATGACTGTTGTTTTTCATAACCAATGAGATTACCATTATCATCAAATTTCATTGCTCTAAATGTAACAGGTTCACCATCTTTATCAAATATAGGATCACTTTGATAACCATCTTGATTAAGTACCCATGCTTTGAATTCGGCATCTGCTCCTCTGACACTTTGGCCATATATATATCCATCCATGTTAGGTTTATCATTTTTACCTGCTAAATAAAAAATATTATCAGAAGTATTTAAACCACGGTCGGCAACTACAACAGTTCTATTAATGCCAAATTTACCTTTAGTTCTTTTAACTATAGGTCTTAGGGATAATTTTTCAGATTCATTACCTGGAAATATATCATAGGCAAGTGGAATATCAGAAGCATCCATCAATAAACCTAATTCTATAATAGGGTCAGGTCTGTGATTTTTTTCAGGTCCTCTTTTTCTATATCCTTTTTCAATAATATTTCCCTCTTCATCGACTAAATCATCATCGTTGTAATTAATTTCGAAATAGTAGTTAGTACAATCATAGTAAGTTCTAGATGTATCTCTGTTATAAGTATCTTTGGTAGAATTCCATAAGAGAAGTTCTATTTCTTCTTTATAAGAAGTAAAGTAATTTAAAGAACGGTAAATATCATATAATTCGAAACTTTTAAATGGTTCAAAGAAAATATTTTTGTTTTCAAAAGTTTCTTTTTTAGAACCTGGGAAAAGAATTCTGGAAAAGACTAGTAAAGAAAAAATCTGATTTAAATTATAATCAATATTTAGATTTTTTTGCTTTTTAAATAAATATTTGTCAATACCAAGTTCTTGGTATAAATATTTTATAAAAATATAACCAATATTATATTTTTCGTCATTAGTAGATAGTTCTTCGTTTAAATCAATTTTTTTAGTAATACATTCAGTTTCATTTTTTTCATTATTAAGCTTAGTGGCTTTGTTTTTAAAAAAAGTAATAGGATCATCATATTGCTTTTTAAGGTCATCTAAGAAACCTATTTTTTCTAAAGTAATTTGTTTAGAATTTTTTGATGTGGAATCGTAAAAGCCATTAACAATAGAAAGAAAAACTCTACCATTTTTATATTTACTTTGTTTAAGAAATATAGACATATCATCACAACCTTATATAACCATAATATCATATTACACACGATTACACAAGATAGAAATATAAAAAACTTGACATAAGAAAACCTAGATAAAATCTAGGTAAATTACATTTTCTTAATAGCATATACTGTAAAACTCGGGCTGGATTTATTCCAACATCTCGTATGGGCGAG
>CALVHJ010000110.1 GCA_944327425.1 uncultured Bacilli bacterium | reverse complement strand
ATTGCTGTTACACTTACTCCTTGCCCAAATGCTGTCGTTGCTAACTCTAAAGGTCCAACTTTGTCTAAATCAAATATTATTCCTGTGCTTTCTCCGTTCAAATCAACTCCAGTTTTTTTACCAAATCCAAGTTTTTCAATATATTCAAATAGTTTTTCTTTTCCTAACCTCTGACCCAGTTCTACAAATCCAGGATTGCTTTGTGTCGACACACGAACATTTTTTGACTAAAGAATAGCGAGAACAAGCCATATTTTTATTCCCAATTTCTTGTATGTTTTTCTCATAACTCTTATTATTTAGGTCCATTTCAATATCAATATCGGGTGCGTTAAAGTCATAAAAGATTTTTAATCTGATATTTTTTCTATCTCCATTTATCTTTTCGACTTCAACTTTTTGAATTAAAAGATTAATTAAATATGGCAAGTTCTCTCTAATATCTAATTTCGTGTTTAAACAACTTTCAATCATTTCAAGTTTCTTATTTAACCTTTCATTTTCTCCTTCTCTATTATTTTGATTATCTATCTCTTTTTGAATATTAAATATTTCTACATTAAATTTGTCATTTCTTTTTTTAAATTCAAAATCATCAATCATACCCTTGATGCTTAAATCTAGTAATTTATCTTTTTGCATTTTTATTTGTTTTATTTTGTTTTCCATTTCTTCTAAATTAAGTGATGATATGGATTTTTCCATAATATTTTTGTATTCTTCATTAACAAGTTTTATATATTCTTTTTTATTCTTTATAAAATCAGTAAATAAATCTATGAATATTTTATCTAAATGCGATTCTTTTATATTTGGGGATGCACAAGTTTTTACACCTTCATTTTTGCAAGTCTTACAAGTCCATACCGGATCATTAGAACGGTTAGATCCACCATTTCTAATAAATACTGCTCCACAATCCTTACAATATAACTTACAAGAATACTTATATCTTTTAATATGTTCATCAGAATTTAAGACATGTCTAGATGGAAGTTTTTTTCTTTTTTCATGAAGTAAATTAGCTTTTTCCCAAAGTTCTTCTGATACTATCGCAGGTATTTTATCATCCTTATATATAATTTGTTGTTCTTTAGGTAATTTCTTTTTTTTATGAGTTTTATAATCTTCAACCTCTGTAAGTTTAGCTGTGTAATAACCTTTATATCTAGGGTTAGTTAAAAATTTGACTAAAGTGGTTTGAGAAAATGGTTTACCTTTAGAATTGTAATAACCCATTTTGGCAAGTTCGATTCCTATTTGTTTTAATCCCATAGATCCACCTGCATATGTTTTAAATAAATAAGTTATGATTGGTGCTTCATTTGGATTAATTTCATATTTACCATTTTTCTTATAATATCCGGTTAAATTACCACCTATTAATTTACCGTCTTTAATCATACGATTTATTCCAAATTTTACTCTTTCAGATAGTTTCCTAACTTCATCTTGAGCTAAACTAGACATTATTGTTAATCTAAATTCAGCATCTTCTTGAATCGTATTTAAATTATCTGATAGGAAATAAACAATAACACCTTGCTTTAACAAATATTCTGTATATTTAATACTGTCAACTGTATTTCTTGAAAATCTTGATATTTCTTTAGTAAGTATTAAATCAATTCTTCCCATAGTGGCGTCTTCTATCATTTGTAAAAAGGATTCTCTTTTATTAACTGCTGTACCAGAAATACCCTCATCAATATATCCACGATATAAATTCCAATTCTTATTTTCACTAATCATTTCTTCAAAGTATTTTTGCTGATTTTCTAGTGAATTTAATTGATCGTCTTTATCTGTAGATACACGAGCATAATATCCTACAGATAAATTCATATCATAAATTGTTTTTCCTTTTCTTAATTCTTCTCTTGCTTTTTTTATATCCATATTACTCACTCCATTCACAATGTGTTCTTAAAACGAAAGCACAATTTAGGTTGATTGCATGGTACCTCTCATTTGATTTGTTGCCAATTCATTTTCAAAATTTTTATATTCATTTTTTATTTTTTTCATTCTCGCTAGAATAGATTCTTGCATTTTACTATATGTTTTTAAATCAATAGCTTGTTCATCATATAATTCTTTATTTACAATTAAACGAAATTCTAACCATTTATATTCAAATGGTAAATGTTTGGTACTAAATCTAACTTCTATATCGTCGTTATACATTTAATATCCCCCATTTTCTTTTAATTGTATGAAAGAAGATAAAATAAAATAACAATATCAGTTTCTTAGACATTGTTTTTATCTCCTTTTTCAAGAATTAAATTATTTTCTAACGGATTTTTTAAATGAATTTCTATTACAGAACTGCTATTATTACCATTATCAATATTTATATGAAAAACTTCCTTATTAACTTTACCTTTTACGAATGCTAATTCTTTATTTGATAATGGTTTATCAAGTTCAAAACTAGCATAAGTTCTAGTATTTCTTTCCTTATATTCAAATAAACGAATTTTATCTTTTAAAAGTTCATTTATAATATCTACTACTTTTTCTAATTTTTTTATTTCTTCTTGTCTAAAGTCTTCATATTCAGGTAATTCTTCATGTTCTTTTGATTTATCAACTCTATTCCTATATTCTCTATCAAATTTTGTTTTGATATTTTCTACA
>CALVHJ010000109.1 GCA_944327425.1 uncultured Bacilli bacterium | reverse complement strand
CAACTGAACCAGCTTCTTTAAAACCACAAAAAATAGAAATTAATACTGAAGTTAAAAAAAGCATTGCCAAAGAGTTAGAGGCTATTTTAAAGAAAGCCCTAGATAATCCTAATGAACCAATGGTCGTAAATGGCAATTTAAAGGTTTTAAAAAGTGATTTGACCAGATATAATCTTTTAGTTAGCGAATACGAAATATTAAGTGAGATTTATGATAATGATTCTTTAATAGAAATTGAAGGGGTTAGAATACCTGATTATAAAGAAGAAGAATATAAAAAGATTAAAGAACAATTAAAAGATTTAGATAAAGAATCAAAAGTAGTCGATTATAAAGGAAATGACGAATTGATAAGCTTCTTAGAAGAGATAAAAAACAAGTATAATTATAAAGCTAAATTTAATATTTTGGTTAAACTAGAAGGTTTAGTAGATAATGCTATTAATATCTTAAGAGATGCTAAAAACACTCGCGATTTAGAGGAAGTGACTAATGTTAATTTTGGGAGCTTTAAAACAGAGATTAATAAATCATTGCAACTACCTAAGGTTAAAGTAGGAGAGTTTAATCATATTTTAAATAGTATTAATGAGGTTGAAGAAAAAATAGATGTTTTAAAAGATAATTTGGAACTTATGAGTAAAATAGATGAGAGAATTAAAATTATCTTTAATAAGGATTCGGCTAGGGTAACCGAAAAAGAGAAATGGGAATATAATTTGTTAAAGCAAAAGTTAGAAATACTTAATAATGCTTTTGATTTAAATTTTGGTGCTTTAGTAGATGTTGGGAAAGTAAAAGTGGATTATCAGATGGTTGAAGCATATAAAGAGATAGAAGTTGTTTTAGAAAAATTAGCTAAAGGCGATCTGGATTTTAAGAGTAATGATGAATTGATCCAAAATTTAAGAGAAAAAATGCAAACATTAGATGTTCAGGATGAAGCATATAAATTATATTTGGAAGCCATAAATATACTTGAAAGTGCTAAGAGTAGTAGTAATGTAAAAGAAATAGCGGAATTAAATTATAATGGTCAAATGATTGATATTTATATCCCAGTAAAAGTACCTGTTGATAAGATTGATGATTTAGCTAATTGTATTGGGAGAATACTCGATTTAGAAGATGAATTAAAAACAAATCTTAATGAAGATAAAATAGCAGAAATAAAAAAGCAAATAGATGAACTTAAAACAGTTGATGAAAATAATAATCCGGTTATTTTGCCCCATAATGAAGAAGAATATGATTTATTAAGTTCACAATACAATATTTTAAATAAAGTAATAAATACTAAAGATACTGTGAATATTGGGGGAGCAATAGTAATTCGGGAAGATGAGAAACAATATCGTTATAATTTAGATGCTCTTAAAAAGATTAGCGAAAGAAAATATAATATAGTAAAAGCTAATAAAGATAGAGTAGATAAAATTACTAAAGAAATTGATGAGATGTATGCTTTAGATAGTAATATAGATACAGAATATCGAAAAGAAAAATATAATTTACTTGTAAAGCAATTATCAGTATTAAAAAATTTCAATTTAAAAGAAGAGTATGAAGAAATTGATGGTGTTTATGTAAATAAGAGTGATGTAAATCGCTTTAAGGCCTCAGTTGATGGGTTAAATAATCTTAGTCCAACAGCAAATCCTCATCAAGAAGAAGATAAACCACAAAAACATCGTTTTAATTCACGAAAAACAGAAGAAAAAGGTTTTCTTAGAAGAAATGCTAAAAAAATAGCTGGTATTGGTATTGGCTTGTATTTAGTGCCTAAAGTATTACCATTACTTGCTATGGCTGGCGTAACTTCAATTGGTATGGTAGGAGTTGGAGGAGCAATTGCCGCTTTCTATGTTTTGTATAAGAAATTTAAAGATAAAAATAATATTGATACAATTAGTGATGAGACGGTTAGAGATGCTATTAATGATATCGTAAATGAAGTACCTAAATCTACAAGAAATGATGATTTAAGTAATGCATCAGAGCTAGATGAAGTTGTCCAATCAAGTAAGCCACAAATAGAAATTCCTGATGAAGATGATTTGTTTGAAGATTTAGAAGAAGCTTTAGATATTGACTCTTCACTTAAAATGTAAGAAAGGGGTATTTAATGAGTATCGAAGATATTATTACTTTAGATGATGGATCTGAGTATTTTGTACTTGATATTACTTCTTATGAAGATAATAAATATGTATATTGTGTAGAAATAGATAAGGAAGAAAAACCAACAGATAATTATAAATTCTTTAAATTAATGTTGGAAAATGGGGAAGAATTTATGGAAGATGTTGTTGATGAAGAAATTATTAAGAAAATATTACCTATTTTTACAGCTAATTATTTGAATAGTAAAAATGATGAACAAGATGTTTAAAAGATGAGTTTTAAAGAGAATTGATGGTTGGTGCAAATCAAGAAAATAGTCTTTTAAAGGATCACTTGGGAGTTTAATATTTGAATTTAGTAGGATATTACGTTACTTTGCGTTAAAAAGAAAAAGTTATAAATAAAGGTGGTACCGCGTATTATACGCCCTTTGGTGCTACCTTTTTTATCTTATAGGAAAATACACAAAATACGAATATTTTTAAAATTCACTCTTGACGAACATATGTATTTGTGATATACTCCTTTTATAGTAAGGGGGATACATAATATGAAGATACATAAAGCT
>CALVHJ010000108.1 GCA_944327425.1 uncultured Bacilli bacterium | reverse complement strand
TTATTGTTTTGCACTTAATATTAAAGGAGCACCGATAAAAGAATTAGCAGATGCTCTAATAACAACTAAAAATGCTGTATTTATTTATTGTTTTGCACTTAATATTAAAGGAGCACCGATAAAAGAATTAGCAGATGCTCTAATAACAACTAAAAATGCTGAATATATTTATTCGTTTGCCCATGATATCAAAGGAGCACCGATAAAAGAATTAGCAGATGCTCTAATAGCAACTAAAAATGCTGAATATATTTATTCGTTTGCCAGTTATATCCAAGGAGCACCGATAAAAGAATTAGCAGAAGCCATAATAGCAACTAAAAATGTTGAATATATTTATATGTTTGCACATTGGGTAGAAGGAGCCCCAATAAAGAAATTAGCTATGGCTCTAATAGCGACTAATGATGCTGAATATATTTATTATTTTGCCCGTGATATTAAGGAAGCACCAATAAAAGAATTAGCAGAAGCAGAAATGAAAACAGGGGATGCTCAATATATTTTTATGTTTGCCCGTAAAATTAAAGAAGCCCCAATAAAGGAATTAGCAGATGCTTTAATTGCAACTAAAAATGCTGAATATATTTTTATGTTTGCACGTTATATCAAAGGAGCACCGATAAAAGAATTAGCAGATGCTTTAATTACAACCAAAAATGCTGAATATATTTATATGTTTGCATGTAATATTAAGGGAGCCCCAATAAAAGAGTTGGCAGAAGCCATAATAGCAACTAATAATTATGAATATATTTATTATTTTGCTGATGTAGTAGAAGGAGCATCGGCTTATATTAATAAATCGGCAGCACAAACAAAATATATGGATTCTACTTCTATATATGAAGCAGACATTTCTACTTTAACAGATGAAGAAAAGTTGAATTATTTAATAAAGTTATATCAAAAAAATGATTTTGAGACAATTCGTAATAATAGAGAATTATTTAAAGAGTTATTTGAAGAAACTCAAGGATTAAGTCGAAAATAATTTGACAAAAGCATATATTTTTGTTAGAATTATTCATGCGAGTAGCTTTATATTCGTAAAAAACCACTCGGAAATGGTTATAAAAGTTTTTACTTACCATAAAGGTGCGTCTTAAATAGTAAGGAGGAATGAATATGAAGGCAGTATTTGTTACTGGTGGAAAACAATATTATGTAGCAGAAAACGATGTGATCTATGTTGAAAAGTTACCAAATGAAGTAGGCGCTGAAGTTACATTTACTGATGTTTTAGCAGTTGATGATAAGATAGGTAGTCCATTTGTTTCCGGTGCTAGTGTTGTTTGTTTGGTTGAAAAACATGGTAAACAAAAGAAAATTAAAGTTTTCAAATACAGACCTAAGAAGAAATATCGTAAAACTCAAGGTCATAGACAACCATACACTAAATTAGTTGTTAAAAAAATTAATAAGTAAAATGATTAAAGTACATGTTAATAAAAGTAAAATTATTATTACTGGTCATGCTAACTACGATCTATATGGTAAAGATATTGTTTGTGCATCAGTATCAAGTATCGTTATTACTAGTATTAATGCATGTCTTAGAATTGAGGCAAAATCTTTGGCTTATAAGGAAGAAAAAGATAAGTTTACTATAGATATAATTAGTGATAATAATAATATTTTATTAATAATAGAAAATATGATACAAATGCTAGAAGAATTAGCATTAACTTATAAAAAAAATATTAAAGTGATAAAGGAGGATTAGACCATGAATTTTATGAAGCTTAATATCCAATTATTTGCTCATGTTAAAGCACAAGGTTCTACTCGTAATGGTAGAGATTCAAGAGGACGTAGATTAGGAGCTAAGGCAGCGGATGGTGAAACTGTTTTGGCTGGTTCAATTTTATATCGTCAAAGAGGAACTAAGATTTATCCAGGAGTAAATGTGGGAATGGGTAAAGATCATACACTATTTGCTAAAATAAGTGGTGTTGTTCGTTTTGAAAGACTTGGTAGAGATAAAAAGAAAGTAAGCGTTTACGAAGCATAGTAGTAAATGCTTTTTTTAATAAAAAAAGATTTGTTAATCTTCAAATCTAGCATCGATGTAATAAATCGGTCTTTTTTCAGTTTTATCATAGTTTCTTTCAAAGTCAGTCATAATATTGGGTATTTTTCGTTCGTCGTGGTGTAAGTCTAGACTAACTACTTCAAATGTGTACCAATATTGTGATAAACTTTCTAGGGAGTATTGAAATAAAACTTTATTATCAGTTTTTAAAATAATATGTTTGTGTTTTTTAAATATTTTATCATATAGTCTTAAGTAAGATTCATGAGTAAATCTTTTCTTTTCATCTTGTTTTTTAGGCCATGGTTCGGAGAATGTTAGATAAATAGTATCAATTTCTTTGCCAAAAAATTTATCTAAATCTTTCGCATCCGCATTAATTAATTTTAAATTAGGTAAATTTTTGCCTCTTAATCTTTCGACAGCTTTTACAAGTTGAGAATCATATAATTCTAAACCAATAAAATTTATGTTAGGATAAGTTGTAGCCATGTTAATGATAAATTCACCTCTACCAGTGCCTAATTCTAAATAGATGGGTTTGTTGTTTTCAAAAAGTAAATGCCATTTATTTTTGTATTCAGTTGGGTTAGTTACTAAATAAGGACTTTTATTAATTATATTATTGGCATCTTTAATTACGTTGTAACGCATAATATCACT
>CALVHJ010000107.1 GCA_944327425.1 uncultured Bacilli bacterium | reverse complement strand
ATATTAGAAAAACAAAGGGTATAAGCGAGTAGTTTATATCCTTTTTATATCAAATAAAAAACTGTCGGGGTATAAGTCAAAAAACAAAGTATCTGCTAAGATTTTTTAGAAAAGTATTAAAAAACTATTGCTCTTAACTTAATAAGAAACCTATTTTTTCCCGGATTAGTAATTGTAAAAATCATGATTTTATGATATTATGATAATAGACTAAAAGGAGTAGGGTTAGTGTGGCAAAACTAGACGGACAATTCAAAGTAGATTATTTAAATGCCATGAGTGATGTTAAAGCTGTATTTAAAGGGAATAAATATCGTATAACTATTCTTAGTGAAAGATTAATTCGTTTTGAATATGATGCTAATGGCAATTTTTTTGACCATCCCACTGAATTTGCAAGATTCCGTAATTTTAGTGTACCCGATTTTCAAGTTGAAGAAAATGATAAAACCCTAGTTATCCAAACTAAATACTTCGTTTTACAATATATTAAAGAAAGACCCTTTGAAGGTCCCAAATATGCTCCTGATCAAAACTTAAAAGTTGGTCTTATGAATAGTGATAAAATATGGTATTTTGGCCACCCTGAAGCCCGTAATTTTGGAGCCACTAAAATATCTTTAGATAAAGGTATTAGAGGTCCTTTAAAAAAAGGCTTATATTCAACTGATGGCTTTGCTTCTTTCGATGACTCCCGAAGTCTTGTGTTTATGGATGATGGCTTTTTAGTTAAACCAACCGAAAAAAGAATAGATACTTACCTATTTATTTATCGAAGAGATTTTGGTTTATGTCTAAAAGATTATTTTACTCTTACCGGTTTACCCTCTTTAATACCAAGATATGCTCTAGGAATATGGTGGAATAGAGATATGATCTATTCTTTTGAAGATACCAAAAAACTAATAAAAGCATTTAACTCTCACAATATTCCTTTATCCGTTTTACTATTAAATGAATTCTGGCATTTAAAAGACAAAAGAGATTTAAATAAGTTTAAAACCGGTTTTACTTTTTCACCCGAATTATTTCCTGACCCTTATGAATTTACAACTTACATGCATGAAAGAGGTATTAGAGTAGGCCTTAATATTGATCCCGTAGAAGGTATTGGTGATCATGAAGAACAGTTTCGAATTATCGCGACCGAACTAGGTTTACTTAATACAAGAAGAATACCTTTTAATGTTTTTGATAAAACCTTCATAAATATTTATTTTAACCACTTAATACGCCCTTTAGATAGTCTTGGTATAGACTTCTACTGGATAGATTATAATACTGATCTAGACTCTCTAAAAGCTCTAAATCATTATCATTTTATGAATTATTACAAAGATAATCATAAACGTCCTTTCTTATTATCTCGTAATGGCCTTACTGCTAGTCATTTATATGGAGCCCATTATTCCGGAAAGACCAGTGTAGGATTTGACACTCTTAATTATTTACCATCATTTAACTCCAGTGCCTCTAACTTAGGTATTTCTTGGTGGAGTCATGATATTGGTGGTTTTAAAGGTGGTATGGAAGATAGTGAGTTATATATCAGATATATTGAATTAGGAACATTTAGCCCAATATTTCGTCTAGCTTGTGAAAGAGGACATTATTATAAAAGAGAACCTTGGAATTGGGATATTAAAACTTATACAATAGCTAAAGATTATTGTCATTTAAGACATCGCTTAATTCCTTATTTATATACTGAGGGCTATAGATATCACCAAACTGGTCTACCTTTAATCCAACCCTTATATTACAGCTATCCAGAAATATATGATGAACCAGCCTATAAAAACGAATATTATTTTGGTAGTGAATTATTAGTTAAACCAATAACTAAAAAACAAGATAACGTCATGAATAGATGCGTAGAACAAATATTTCTTCCTAAAGGAACATGGTACGATTTTAAAACTGGCAAAAAATTCCCAGGAAATAAACGTTATGTTGCTTTTTATAAAGACGAAGATTATCCTGTATTTGCTAAAAGCGGTTCAATTATTCCTCTTGCTATATTACCTGAAAATATTAATGATACCAATCCTCCTGAGTCTTTAGAAATACATGTTTTTCCCGGAAGAAGTAATATATATAAATTATATGAAGATGATGGCTTATCCAGACTTAATGAAGAAGGCTATTATATAATAACTGCTATCGATTATAACTATTTAGCTAATAACTATACTTTAATAATTAGACCAATTGAAGGTAAAACCGGAATTATTCCTAAAACAAGAAATTATAAAATCCGTTTCCGTAATACTAGAGAAGCTGAAGATGTTATTGCCTACATAAATGGTACCGAAATACCTGTAGAATCTTATACTGAAGATCAAGATTTTATTGTTGTAGCCAAAAATGTTTCAACTACTAGCCAATTAACCATCAATTGTAAAGGTAAAGACATTGAAATAGATGCCGTAAGATTAATCAATGAAGACATTAACTCCATTATTAATGATGCCAAAATAAAGACAAACTTAAAAGAAAGTATTGCCTCTATCATGTTTAGTAATTTAGAAATTAATCAAAAAAGAGTTGAAATACGTAAGCTTAGACGTAAAGGATTAAGAGATGTTTTTATCAGAATGTTCATAAAACTACTTGAATATGTCAGCGAATTTTAGTAAAATATGATAAATACGTGGAAAAAAAGAGTAGTAGTAATAATCCTTGCCCAGAAAGTTCGTGGTTGATGGAAACGAAAGAAGGAAAATTATGAACTTGCTTTTTG
>CALVHJ010000106.1 GCA_944327425.1 uncultured Bacilli bacterium | reverse complement strand
TAAGCAATATAACCGATCAAATTATCCCAATTATAAAAGAATGGCAAGAAAGACCATTAGATGATATATATCCAATCGTTTTTATAGATGCCGTACACTTTAGTGTAAGAGAAGAAGCAAGAGTTGTAAAGAAAGCAGCCTATATTGTTTTAGGAATAGATAGAGAAGGATTTAAAGATGTTTTAGGAATATGGATCGGAGAAAATGAATCATCAAAATTTTGGTTAGGAGTATTAAATGAGTCAAAACAAAGAGGAATTAAAGATATATTAATTATGTGTAGTGATAATTTAACAGGAATTAAAGAAGCAATTAATACAGCATTTCCTAATACAGTTCAGCAAAGGTGTATAGTTCACATGATAAGGAACTCTGTAAAATTTGTTTCCTATAAAGATTTAAAAGAGTTTTGTAATGATTTAAAACAAATCTATACAGCTACTAACGAAAAACAAGGGTATGAAGAATTACAAAAATTAAAAGAAAAATGGAAGCAAAAATATTTAGCATCACTTAAAATATGGGAAGATAACTGGGATGCAATATGTCCGTTCTTCCAGTTTTCAGATAATATAAGAAAGATTATGTATACTACTAATTCTATTGAATCTTTAAATCGGCAATACAGAAAATATACGAAAACCAAATCAGTTTATCCAACTGATATGGCTCTTATGAAATGTTTATATTTAGCCACTAAAAATATCACTAAAAAATGGACCCAACCATATCGAAATTGGGGCCCAATTATTTCAGAATTGTCAATTATGTTTGACAGAAGAATTTAGTTCTTTGAAAACTATAAAATATATGTTATTATGTAAATAACAAATGGACCTTTAATTTTAAGTTCCATTATCAGAGAGAATTCTTATTTACACAGAATTCCTTACACACTCACCTATTTGTCAACAGTCTGTAGTGATTTAATAGATATGGTTATTAAATCACTTTATTAATAAGTCTAGTAGTTCTTGTTTTTCTTTTTTACTTATAAAAGCACTTTGAATAGCTATTTTATTCATTTTTATAAAGTCTTCATCAGTAAAATTAAAGGCTTTTGCTAGTTCTTGATAAGTTTTTTCTAAAGTAGTATTAGATACGGTTCTATTATCAGTATTAATAGTAACATTAATATGCATATCATATAGTTTCTTTATAGGATGATTTGTTATTTTTTCATATATATTAGTATCAAGATTACTTTTAGGACATACTTCTAAAGTTATATTTTTTTCTTTAATTAGATTTAATACTTCTTTATTATCAATAGCACGTACGCCGTGACCAATTCTTTGGGCTCCTAACATAATAGCATTTTTAACACTTATAGCGTCATCTGCTTCGCCAGCATGGATCGTAAATGGAATATTTTCTTTAGTAGCAATAGCTAATAATTCTTTATATTTTAATATAGGATAAGCACTTTCATCACCAGCTATATCTAGAGCTACAACACCTTTATGTAAATATTTTTTGGCTAATTTTATTATTTCTAGATTATTGTTGAAAGTGTCATCGCGCATCATGCATAAAATTAAGTTAGTTTTCAAAGGCACTTCCCTTAACCCTGCTAATACACTATTTACTACTTCATCTAAGGTTAAACTTCCAGCTAAATGTTTATGAGGGGCAAAACGAATTTCGGCATAAATAACGTCGTCTTTTTTTAAATCTTCGGCTAATTCTTTAGCTACTCTTTTTAAATTTTCTTTTGTTTGCATTACTTTTAGGGGAATAGCAAATTTATCTAAATATGTTTTTAAATTTTCAGCTTTAGTTTGGAGGGTTGAGGCTTTTATAGCTTCCTCTAACTCGATGTTTAATAATTCACTAATTGTTTTAGGTCTAATACTTCCATCTAAATGGAGATGTAATTCAATCTTCATAGAAGTTGTTTATAGAAGTTAATATTCTTTTGATATTATCTTCAGAAAATGGTTTATTTAAGACATCAAGTACTCCATAACTAAAGGCTTTTTTTATGGTTTCTTCAGTATCATCACCAGTTATAATAACAACAGGAATTTTGTTTAATAAATTTTCTTCTTTTAAAAATTCTAAGACATCAAAGCCATTTAAACTAGGCATGTTTAAATCCAATATAATAGCATATAAATTATTATTTTTTATATAATCTATCGCTTCACTACCAGTTTTAGCTTTTAAAATACTAAATTCATTGTTAATGTTTTTTTCAAGAAAATTTAAGATAATATTTGAATCATCAGCGATTAAAATTACTTTTTTAGTATCATCACTAAAATATTTGTCTAGTAAATTAATCATCTTATTTACGGTTTGTTCTAGTTCTTGATAATGATTAGTTATATAATCTAAATCATTTTCTTTTCCTTTTAATTCATGAGCTAGAAAAACTTCAGCTTCATTCGTAAAGCCTAAATATTTTGATTCACTTTTCATACTGTGAGCTAAAATGGCATAATTAGCACAGTCTTTCTCATCTTTAAAGTATTTTAAATTGTTTAATTTTTCTTTTAAAGAGTTTTTGAATTCTAATAAATTTTCATTGTAAGAATCCATATCTCCCCAAATTTCTAAACTAGCTTTAACATCTACGTTATTACTAACTAATAAATCAACTTTTTCCATAATTCTACTTTCCTCCCAAATACTTATTAATAACTTTATTTAATAGTTTTCGATCTATAGGTTTAGATAAATAACTATTAAATCCTACATTTAAATATTTTTCATCAGTGCCTTCGATAGCATCGGCAGTTAATGCGACAACTGGTGTTGAAAATTCTTCATTTTCTCTTAACTTGTATAGAGTTTCCACACCATTCATGTTAGGCATCATTATATCCATAAATATTAAATCGTATTGTTTGTTATTAACACATTCGAGAGCTTCTTTACCACTAATTGCAGTATCAACCGTAAATTTATATGGTTTCATTAAGGTTTCGGCAACTTTTAAATTAATTTTTGAATCATCGAC
>CALVHJ010000105.1 GCA_944327425.1 uncultured Bacilli bacterium | reverse complement strand
AGAGGAGGAAGTGGGGTTGGAACTATTACAGATAGTAATGGTAGAAGTGTAAGTGCAGATACTAGTATCGGAACAGGATATAAAGTCGCAATTAATGGTAGTACGAAAGCTACTTATACAATTTTAATTTATGGTGATATAAGTGGTGATGGGAAGATTGGTTCATTAGATTTATTAAAATTACAAAGACATATCTTAAAAGCTTCTACTCTTTCAGATATATATTTAGAGAGTGCAGATGCTAATAAAGATGGTAAAATTAGTTCATTAGATTTGTTAGTTATTCAAAAAGATGCTTTAAATGTAGAAAAAATTGTTCAATAAAGGAGGATTTATGAAAAGAATTTGGATGGCTTTGTTATTTATTGTATCACTGGGGTTATTTACTTTAAAAGTGGAAGCGGCAAGTGGGACAATTAAGATTTCTTCATCTTCAACAGTTGTAGTTGGGAATACGGTTACGGTTACGGTTACATTGTCAAGTTCTTCAGCTTTAGGAGCTTGGGAGTTTGATATTAATTATGATAGTAGTTATTTGAGATTAACTTCATCTACGGCAGAGAATAATGGAACCTACTTTGTTAATTATGGAAATGGAAGTATGAAATCAAAAACTTATACTTTACAATTTAGAGCGTTAAAGAGCGGTACTACTAATATTACTGTTGGTAGTTATGATGTCTATGATTGGAATGAGTCTAGTATGAGCATTTCAAGATCTAATAAAAAACTTACATTGATGACTCAACAAGAATTAGAAGCTAGTTATAGTAAAGATAACAATTTAAAAGGTATAAGTGTTGTTGTTGGTGAAGAAACTTATGATCTTGAACCAGAATTTGATCGTGATACATTAGAATATACTGTTACTGTTCCTACTGGTACTACTATGGTTAATGTTAGTGCGACAAAAAATGATTCAACGGCTTCAGTAAGTGGAGATGGAGAAATAGAAGTTTCGGAAGGACTTAATACAATACCTATTGTTGTTACAGCTCAAAATGGGGATGAGAAGACTTATAACTTGATTATTAATGTTGAAGATCAAAATCCGATAAATGTTAAAATTGATGATAAAAATTATACGGTGGTAAAAAGTGATACTTTACTTACAGCACCGACTACTTTTACCCAAAGTAGTATTCAAATTGAAGAGTTTGATATTCCGGCGTTTGTTAATGAAGATATTGGTTATACTTTAGTAGGGTTAAAGGATGAAAATGGGAATATTCGTTTATACCGTTATAATAATGGAGAGTATTCTTTATATAATGAATTTAGTTCTAAATCTTATATTTTAGTTCCTGTTTCTTTTTCTAAAGAACTTGATTATATTAAAACAACAGTAGAAATTAATGGTAGTGTAGTTGATGCTTATAAATATAGTGAAGATACTAATTTGGTTATTATTAATGCTATTGATTTAGAAACTGGTGATGAGAATTTGTATTTATATGATCCTAGTAATGGGTCTGCTATGGTTTTTGATGATACATTTGTAGAAAGTACTAAGGATACAATAAGAAATTATACTTATGTAATATTTGCTTTTGCCGGAGCTTTATTCTTGATGTTAATATTAATTTTGGGCTTACTTCATAGTACAAAGAAAAAGCAAAAGAAAATTAATCAATTTATTTTGAAGCAAGAGGCTAAAATGGAAGCTACAAGAAAATTAAATGATGTTGTTAGTGAGGTAAAAAAGATAACCGAAGAAGAAAAAAAGGATAAAGATAATCTGGTAGTTAAAGAAATACAGTTGGAACAGGAAAATGAAGAGGAAAAAAATGATAATACTTTCCATGATGAAGCTATAGGAGAAGAAGATAAAAAAGAAGAGAATAGTGAAGAATCTAAAGAAGAAGTAAAAAAATCCAAAAAAGAGCTTAAAAAAGAAAGAAAAGAAGCTAAAAGAAAAATGCGAGAAGAGCGTAAATTGGCTAAAGAAGCTTTTTTCCAAGATGAAGTAAAAACTAATGAATTAAAAATAGAAGATGAAATTAAAAATATCGAAGAAGATACTGGCGTATATGATATTTTTGAAGATGATCGGAAGAAGAAGAAGAAAAAATAGCACTTCTTCTTTTCGTTTGGTATAATATAGTTGGTGATATGAATATGGAGTTAACAGATATAAAAGGTGTAGGACCTAAAATGCTAATTAATTTACATGACTTAAATATTTATACAATAGATGATTTATTAACATATTATCCATATCGTTATGATTTATTTGAACCTATAAATTTGAGTGATGATTATGATAATGAAAGAATAGCTATTAATGTGGTAGTGGAAACAGCTGCTACTACGGCTTTTATTCGTAAAAATTTTAATAAATTACAGTTTCAGGTTAATCATAATAGTAGAGTAATGTATGCAGTTATTTTTAATAGAGCTTTTTTAAAACCGCATATTATAATTGGTAAGATAGTTACTTTAATTGGTAAATATGATTTAAAAAGAAATACATTTATATGTGATGATATAAAGTTAACTCCTATAACTAAAAAAGAAATTATTCCCGTTTATCATGTGAAGAAGGGGATTAGGAATAATGATTTAAGAAAAGTAATTGAAAATGCTTTAGGAGATAGTGCTAAAATTGCAAATTATGTTCCGGATGAATTTGCTATGAAGTATGATTTTATTAGTAAAAAACAAGCGTTAAGAATGATTCATATGCCTCATAATTATGAAGAAATAAAAAAGTCTAAAGTTTATTTAAAATATGAGGAGTTGTTTTTATTTCTTTTTAAAATTGCTTATATGAAGAGTGAAAATGAGAATATATATAAAGAGGAAAAACATTTTGATGAAAGTAAAGTTAATGCTTTTATCAAGAGTTTACCTTTTTTGTTAACAGATAGTCAAAATGAAGCTTTAGCTTTGATTTTAGATGATATTAAAAGTAATAAAAAAATGAATAGATTAGTTTTAGGAGATGTTGGTAGTGGAAAGACAATAATTAGTTTTATTAGTATGTATGCTAATTATCTTTCGGGATATCAAAGTGTACTTAT
>CALVHJ010000104.1 GCA_944327425.1 uncultured Bacilli bacterium | reverse complement strand
GCTTTACCTATCGGTTGGTTTTTTTCCATGGCTTGTGAACTTCTTGAAGATAATAATATAAAAAAAATAAAAAAAGAAGACTTTATGTGTAACAAAAAATGGTGGCAAAGAGTTATTATTTTAGCTGCCGGTGTCTTTAACAATTTTGTTTTAGCCATTCTTATTTTGTTTTTAATGGCTCTTATTTGGGGAGCTAACAGTCTAGAGCCAAGAGTCGGAACTGTTTTAGAAGATTCAGCCGCTGCCAAATACGGTTTAGAAGAAGGCGATTTAATTTTAGCAATAAATGATCATAAAGTTTCTACTTGGGATCAAACTCAAATCGTCTTATATTTAAAAAATGATAGTAATATTTATGAATTTGATGTAGAACGTGATGGTGAAGTTCTAACATTAGAAATAGAACCAGATATAACTGAAACTGATACCGGTGAAGAGCAAAAAACATTTGGCTTTGGTATTGAACAAAAAACCGAAAGAGGCTTATGGGCAAGTATTAAATATGCTTTTACAAGATTTTGGAGTTTAATATCTACCATGTGGCTTACCGTTATTAATTTATTTACTGGGCAAATTTCCCTTAGTAGTTTATCAGGCCCTGTAGGTATTTATCATGTTGTAGGTGAGAGCTTATCAATGGGTATCCAGCAAATTATTTATTTAATAGCTTTCTTAAGTATTAATGTTGGTTTAATTAATATTTTACCAATACCAGCTTTTGACGGTGGAAGAATACTTTTCTTAATCATTGAAAAAATAAAAGGAAGTCCTATTAATGCCAAATTTGAAAACGCTTGTCATATGATCTTCTTCTTCCTTATTATTCTCCTTATGATTTATATTACAGTTTTTGATATAATAAGATTTACTTAATGGTAAGTCTTTTTTTTTGAAGAAGTTTGTGTTAAAATAATGGTATGTCCCAATAGTTCAGCTGGATAGAATGCTAGCCTCCGACGCTAGAGATCGTGGGTTCGAATCCCGCTTGGGACACCATTATTAGTGAACCAATCAGATTAAATACAATTAAATATAATGGAGGTTTAAATTATGGCAAATTTTAATAGAATGATGGCAAAAGAACTGGCTAAAACGGGTAGTAATGTTAAAATCATTCATGGGCCTGTAATAGATAATATTAAGCCTGATATCGAATGGCTTAAGTGGTTATCATATGAATCAGAATATGAAAAAAATAAAATGGAACATCTTAATTCAAAAAAGATATCAGAATTATCTTATGAAGAACTTATAGAAATTTGCCGTTATAGAAAAAATAAAATTATGGCGGAATTATTTCAAAAATATCGCACTGGAAAGTGTTCTGAAGCAGAATATCTAAAAGTGTATGATTTTATGTGTAATGAATCTCTAGAGGAATTAATGTTAAGTAAATTAACAAAAGAAGAATTACATTATGCCAAACAAGAAATAGCAAGGTTAAGCAAATTATCTAAAGAACAATTAAGTATTAAAATAAAAGAAGAGCATAAAGAGAAAAATATGAACAATTATCCATGGTTGATTCTTACATATTACATTTAATATCTAACTTTAATTATGCTCAGAGTTTAGCTGATTTTAATATCCAACTTAATCATCAATTAGAGCAAAATGAACTTATGCGTCAAAGAAGCTATATTACAAACTAAATTCATACCTAAAAAAAGAAAAGTATAATAAATAATGTCTATTTTATCCTAAAAATATTTATTTTAAAATGGCCAAAAATATTTGGAAAAAAACTGTACATTTAAACTAATGTATGCTATTATATTTATAAGGTGATAGAATGTATAATTATATTATAGGAAAAATAGTAGCTCAAGAAAGCAATTATATTGTTGTTGAAAATAACCATATTGGCTATACTGTTTATGTAGCTAATCCCTTTAGTTTTGATATAGACAAAGAAACTAAAGTTTATATATATAATCAAATAAGAGAAGATGAATATTCCTTATATGGTTTTAAATCAGAAGATGAAAGAAATTTATTTTTAAAGTTAATTAACGTTAAAGGGTTAGGACCTAAAATGGCCATGCCCATGCTGGCAACCGGTTCTATTGCCGGTATAATTGATGCTATTGATAGAGAAAACATTTTATATTTAACTAAATTTCCCAAAATTGGTGAAAAACTAGCTAGACAAATTATTCTTGATTTAAAAGGTAAACTTGCTAGTAAAAATGATGTTAATTTAAGTGGTGATTTTGATGAATTGGTAAGTGTTTTAGAAAGTTTGGGATATAAAAACGCCGAAATTAAAAAAGTTTTACCGAAAGTTAATGCTTCATTAGAAATAGAAGACCAAATAAAAGAAGCCTTAAAGTTGATGTTAAAATGATTTTAGGAATAGATATTGATGATACAATTACTAATACATCTATAGTTGTAAATAAATATTTTAAGCAAGAATATCCTGAATATCCTAATCGCCATCTCTTACCCAAAAAAGAATACAAAAAATTTTTAAAAAAGTATATTAAAATAATGCGAGATGAATACGAGTTAAAAGAGGGTGTAAAAGAAGCCTGGGAATACTTTAAAAACAATAATTTTAAAATAATTATTATAACGGCGAGAAGTAATAAGTATGATAAAAATAACATTAAAAATACTCTTGCTTTTCTAAAAAATTATGGCTTATTTTATGATAAAATATATTTTAGAGAAACCAAAAAGGGCAAGAAAGCTTATAAAGAACACGTTGATTTATTTATCGATGATAAAGAAAGTGTCCTTGATAATATTTCTTTATATGGAATAACTGGTGTTTGTATGGGTAAAAGTAATAATTATCAAAGTTTTGATAATTGGGACCAATTACTTAAGTACATAAAGGAGGGTAATTATGGAAGATGAGAAAATACTAGATGTAGAAGAGCATGATAGTGATACTTTTGAAGCAACATTAAGACCTCAAAGTTTAAACGAATATATAGGTCAAGATGAAATAAAATCTAATTTAAAAGTATTTATTGAAGCTGCCAAAATGCGAGGCGAAGCACTAGATCATGTTTTGTTATATGGACCTCCTGGGCTTGGAAAGACAACTCTTGCT
>CALVHJ010000103.1 GCA_944327425.1 uncultured Bacilli bacterium | reverse complement strand
TTATTAAATCTTGATCTAGTAAATAAATATGGATTAACTTAATTTTGGTTTTTAATAATCTTCTTTCTTTAATAAATCTAGTTAAATCTATTCCTTCTACATTAGTATTATCACTTATTATATTTAATTTCTTCAAATATAAAACCCACTTTCTATGAGTAAAGTTTATGATTTCTTTTAGTATTTATGCAATAATTCATCTTCTATTTTCATTAGACGATTATATTTTGCAATTCTTTCTCCTCTGGACATTGAACCAGTTTTAATAAAAGGAATAGATAGACCAACAGCAAAATCAGCGATAAAAGTATCTTCAGTTTCGCCACTCCGATGAGATATAATCATTTTATAATTATTTTTGCGAGCTAGAATTATGGTTTTAATCATTTCGGTTACGGTTCCTATTTGATTAGCTTTTAAAAGAATAGCATTACCGGCTTTCATACTTATTCCTTTTTCTAAGAATTTGGCATTAGTAACAAAAAAATCGTCTCCTACTAACATGATTTTCTCACCAATTAACTTAGTTAAAACGGCTAGAGATTCAAAATCATTTTCAAAAAAAGGATCTTCGATGCTAATTATTGGATATTTATTTACTAAAGCAATGTAATATTTTATTAATTCATCACTGGTTAGATCTCTATTATCTATCTTATATGTTTGGGTCTTTTTATTATAAATTTCACTAGCAGCGACATCTAGGGCAATAAAAATATCTACCCCAGGAGTATAGCCACTTTTTTCAATGGCTTCCATAATTAAATCTAAAGCTAAATTGTTATATTCAAGGTTAGGAGCGAATCCTCCTTCATCACCAACTGATGTAATTAGGCCTTGAGAGGCTAAAATATCTTTTAAAGTATGAAATATTTCACTGGCTGCTCTTATTCTTTCACTCATTTTTTTTACAGCCGGAACAATCATGAACTCTTGGATATCTAAATTGTTATCAGCGTGTTTGCCCCCATTAATAATGTTAACCATAGGTAGAGGCATACTTACCCTGCCACTTGATAAATAAGAGTATAATTCTTTTTTTTCTAACATAGCCGATGCTTTAATGCTAGCTAAAGATACAGCTAAAGTGGCATTGGCTCCTAAAAGGCTTTTATTATCTGTGCCATCTAGGCTAATTAATAATTTATCTATGGATACTTGTTCTAATTCTTTTCCTACTAAATTTTCTTTAATAATAGTATTTATATTATTGACAGCTTTTAATACACCTTTACCATGATATCTTTTATCATTATCTCTTAGTTCTAAGGCTTCCCTTGAACCCGTTGAGGCACCAGACGGCACTGAAGCCGTAGCAGTAATACCATTATCAAGAAAAATACTTGCTTCTACCGTTGGAGTTCCTCTACTATCTAATATTTCTCTTCCTATTATATTAATAATTTTTGCCATTTATATATTCACCACCTATTAACAAGTATACCAAATATTAAACTTTCTTATCAATCTTTTTACACTTTAAAGCATTATTTTTTGACTTAACTTTACTATTTTGTTACAATTAGATTATGGTGAATAGAATGAAGATGTTAAATTATATAAAAATTAATACTAATAATTTGATAGATAATATAAAATATGTAAAAAATAATTATGATTTTTGTTATTATGGTTTTAATGTTAGTAATAATGCTTTTTTTCATGGTATGTATTTAATTAATTATTTAGAAGGTTTAGTTGATTATTTATACGTTAATAATTTTAATGATTTATTAATGATTAGAAAATACAATAAAGATATCCCAGTTATTTATAATGGAGTTATAAATGAAGATAACGTTTATGATTTGATAATTAATAATGCCATAGTGGTTATTCATAGTGGACAGCTATTACAAGAAATTAGAAGTTTAAAGCTTAAAGATACTTTATCTTTTGTATTTTATGTTGATCCGAAAGGATTAGTTGGTATTAATGATAAACAAGATATATTGGATTTTTTAAGAGAAGATAATAAATATTTTAATCTTTTGGGGGTTATGGCAAACCTAAAAGAAAAAGAAGATGATGACTTTAAATATATTATTAGACCTATTAATAATTGTAAATTAATGATTTTGGGTAATGAAGATGATAAAAATAAAAAGTTTGGGGCAAATATGATAGTGTTTGATTATGCAGCGTATGGTGTTAATAAGAAAAAGAAGAAATTGTTTCAGAAAAATGATAATTCTTTTAAACAGGTTTTTGGTATGTATTCGAGAATAATAAAAATTAAAAAAGAAAATCATAATAAAAAAGTTAAATATATCGCGGTTATTCCTCTTGGATATTATCATGGGATGAGTGATAATATTAAACAAGTTTATATTAAAGATAAGCTTTATCCAGTAATGAAAGTAGATAAAGAATTTACTTATTTAGAAGTTGATGAAAATATTAAAGAAAATATGGAAGTTGAAGTTAGTTCAAGTAATAACCCTTTAGAAAATTATTTTGATAATCATCCTTTTTATTATTTTAGTCTATTTAATTCTAATATACCTATCATTTTTGATGATTATATATTAGAAAAAACGTTAATTTATTAAAAAAGATGTCAAAAGTTATTGACATCTTTACTCATTAATGATATATTAAATTACGTCAATGGACATGGGCGCTTAGCTCAGTTGGTTAGAGCACCTGCCTTACAAGCAGGGGGTCATAGGTTCGAGTCCTATAGCGCCCACCATTGTTTTTTTTGCCGACATAGCGTAACTGGCAGCGCAACTGACTTGTAATCAGTAGGTTGGGGGTTCGACTCCCTCTGTCGGCACCATTTAATTATGGGGAGATAGCGAAGTGGCCAAACGCGGCAGACTGTGATCTTTAATAGGTTTCAAATCTAAATTGCACCTATAGTTAGAAATAGCTATAGTGGACGTCGCTAATTCGGGGAAAGCTAAGTATTTATATATGCCAATCCCGAGCTAGAAGGTTAACCTTCGAGTGTAGAGACTTTATACGACGAACCTAAGTCATTAGATATGGTTAAGAGAAAGTCCAGACTACAAACACGAAAGTGGTAGTGAAAGCTATAGTAGTAAAGAAATCTGTTCCTTCGGGTTCCATGGTTCGAATCCATGTCTCCCCACCACTTTATTATTGCCTCGTAGCCAAGTGGTAAGGCATCAGACTTTGACTCTGACATTCCGCTGGTTCGAACCCAGCCGAGGCAG
>CALVHJ010000102.1 GCA_944327425.1 uncultured Bacilli bacterium | reverse complement strand
CTAAATAAAAATCACACGTTTTGTAAAACATAAAAAAATGTTATACTTATGTTAGTGAACGGATGTGGACAGTGTCCTCAATTTGTCCACAGTAGAGAAATATTTATAATAAAAATGATACTAATAATACAGATAATATAGGAATTACCTAGTCCTAAAAAACTAGAAATATCAATAATATTGTAAATATTGATAGTGTTGATAATATAAGAAAATTAACTTCTTGTGGTTCGGGAAAGAAATACAAGAATTGTTGTGGAAAGAACGCATAAATAAAGGGAAAAATCAATATTAATAAAATTAAAAATTGGTTCGGATTTTTATGAAATGTCCACCAAATATTAAAAATATGTAGTAAAATAAGGGTGTGAACAAAGATTTGATTTGCTCACACCTTTTAAATTTAATAGAATGGAGGGAATGATCCGTCTGGTGTAATTAGAAATTGGATGTCAAATAAAAATTCATTTGATTACTATGGTTTATAGGAAGAAATAAATAATGATAATTTTAATTTTGTGGAATTTCACAGAATTAAAATCGATGAAGCTCCTTATAATCGTTTTACAATGACGCCTAATCGTTGGAAAAGAGATTTTAATGCAATTGGAATTATTCCTAGTAGCGGAAAATATAGTAAAGGAACTTATGCTCATCCAGATATAGCTTCCAAAATTTGCAACTTGGTTATCTCCAGAGTTTAAGTTATATTTAATAAAAGAATTTGAAAGATTAAAAGCAAATGAAGCATATCAAGTAGGGTTACGGGCTTATAATGAATATTTTGCTACTGTTAGTTTAAGTAATGTAGATAGCAGATATACTTGGGCATAGTAATGTTGAAACAATATTATTAAATACAGACAATACAGATAATAGTTGACTAATACTACCGACAACGGTATAATATATAGAGAGGTGATAACTATGAAGTTTATGACTACAAAAGAAGCTGCAGAGAAATGGGAGATTAGTGAGAGAAGAATTAGACAGTTATTGGAAGAAGGAAGAATTGAAGGCGCTATAAAAAATGGTAATAGTTGGAATATTCCTGATTATGCTCTAAAACCGGTAGATAAAAGAGTTGTTAAACCAGATAATAAAGATTTTATAATTGACTTACCAGTAAACTTTTTTGATAAAGTAAATAATATGAAGAAAGAATTAGATAGTAAAAGACCATTTCCGAAAGAAACGTTAAGGACTTTAAAAGAATCTATTAATTTAGAGTGGACTTATAATAGTAATGGGATAGAAGGTAATACATTAACATTGAAGGAGACACAAGTGGTTCTAGAAGGAATTACTGTTGGTGGCAAAACATTAAAAGAACACTTAGAAGTAATTAATCATGAAAAAGCAATTCTTTATTTAGAGACTATAGTGAAAGAAAAAAATCCTATTACTGAATGGAATATAAGAAATATTCACAGATTAATTTTAAAAGATATTGATGATAAAAATGCTGGAAGATATAGGACGGAAAATGTAACGATTAAAGGTGCTGTTCATGTTCCGCCAGATTACTTAAAAGTACCAGAGTTAATGGAAAAATTAATTGTTAATTATTACTCATGGAGTTCATATCATCCGATTATAAGAGCAGCACTGCTTCATGGGGAATTAGTTAAAATTCATCCTTTTGTTGATGGAAACGGTAGAACATCAAGATTACTTATGAATTTAGATTTAATGAATCATGGATTTAACCCAGTAATAATAAAAAAGGAAGATAGATTAAAATATTATGAAGCACTAGATAAAGCTCATATAACTAGTAATTATACAGATTTTATTAAATTAATAACTAAATTGGAAATAGAAATGTTAAAGAAATATTTAGAATTATTGTAGGAGGTATTTATTGAATCCAAATATATTTATTATGATGAAAATGCTGCAATGGATTATGTAATAATTATGAATGATGGAAATATTACTATATAAGAAATAAATAAAGCTATCGAGGGAAAAGATAATGAAATAAGAGTAAATGGTGAGGCATCTATTAAAACGTCATTTTTAAAAATGCTTAATCTTTTGGTAGGAGTAAAATCTGATGTTGCCGCCCATAGCTCTAATGAAAAAATAGTCAATTCAACAATTACTACCAATATAATGACAGAATTTATTAAATTAGCAGATAAAGATGATAATATTGAAAAATTAATGGATTTGAAATTAGATATAGATCAGGATACTGTAACATATTTATCTTTATTAAAAAATCTAGATAAATTTGAAGAACTAAAAGATATAAATACTAACAAGATAGATGAGGTTATTTTATCAACTAAAGGTTATTTTGATTAATAACTATGGTATAATAGAGTCAATTTACAAAATATAAGGATGTGAAAACATGAAGATATTCGTTTATTTAGATGAAAGTGGCTCAATACATAAAAATAGTTCTACAAAGTATTTTGCGGTAGGAGGATATTTTACTTTTGGGGAAGACAAAAATAAAATTATTTCGACATATAAAAAAATTAATAAAAAAATAAAAGATGAAAAAAATATATCTTTAGATAAAGAAATAAAATCTTATAATATGGGTAATAATGATAAAATAAATATTTTTAATAAAATTCAGGATATAGATACTTTTTATGGAACAGTAAAAGTATTTGATAAAATGCAAATGAGTAAAGATGTAATTGAATCAAATATATTTTTTAATTACGCAGTTAAATTGGTTTTTAAAGATTGTGTTATTCCTTTACTTAATTTAAATCAGATAAACGAAAGTATAGAGTTTATCATGAGCATTGATAATAGAAATATTAGAGTTGGTGATTTAAATAATTTAGAAACATATTTAAAAACGGAATTTTGTTTAAGTGATTTTGATTTTAAAGTAACTTACTATGATTCAGCATACAATTATGGCATACAATTAGCTGATTTAATTGTTAATACATTCTACAATTCATATAAGGATAGAAAAATTGTAGAAAAAGTATTACCTTATTTAAAAGGAAAGAATTTTAGAGTTAGCTTATTTCCGGGAAGAAAAATTAAGGGTAGAATTGCCAAAATAGAATATAATAATAATGAGAGCATTTGACATTGATTATGGTTTATGTTAAAATGTTCTTACAAGACCTGAGGTAGGTAGCTAAAAGCTAAGCGTATGTTAAGTACGCTGCCCCTCAGGCATTTTTAATTTTACATAAAAATTATTGCAGATAGTGATTTTAAAAAAACATTACATAACATATATAGTAAAAAACTTGCTAAAATTATTAATTTGTTATAAAATAACTTTTAATTTTGGGGGTATTATGAATTTGTTAGAAAAGCTAGTAGAAAAAGTGGTTTTATATAAATTTAAGAAAACGTTGTTATCTTTAAACGATGAGGAAAAGATAAAGGCAAACTTTACACAAAAACCTGCAACGCCCGATGATGATATTAATGTGTCAGTT
>CALVHJ010000101.1 GCA_944327425.1 uncultured Bacilli bacterium | reverse complement strand
TAGGATATAGTGATTTAAACTTAAGTATAAATAATAACAGTGGAAGAAAAGCTAAATGTTATTTATATTTTGATGAATATCATCAATTGCTGATAGATGCGATAAAAGAAACATATCAAAATAATTCTACTATATTTGCTTATGATGAAACAGTAGATAATAATTTAAGATATATAGGTGCAAATCCAAATAATTATGTATATTTTAATTGTGATGATTACAATAATCCAAGTAATAGTACATGTGAATTATGGAGAATCATAGGGATAATGAACAATATGGAAACTGCTAGTGGAACAACAGAATTAGTTAAGTTAATCAGAAATGATAGTATAGGAGATTATGGTTGGCATACTAGCACTTCTAGCAACGATTGGAGTACATCAGATTTACAAGAAAGGCTTAATAATAATTATTTGCATGGAACAAATTATGGAAGTGGAAAAGGAATAACAGAAATAACTAGAAATATGATAGAAGAAGTAACATGGAAACTAGGAGGAACATCAACTGTTAGTTTAACTGTACTTGAATTTTATGAATATGAGCGAGGCACAACTGTATATAGTGGGAATGTAACAGAATGGGTAGGAGAAATAGGATTAATGTATCCAAGTGATTATGGATATGCAACTAGTGGAGGAGATACAACAGATAGAGTAGCATGTTTAGCAACAGGGTTATCTAATTGGGATGAATCAAGTTTTAGTGACTGTAAAAATAACGATTGGCTATTTAATAATTCAGCTCAATGGACCCTTACTCATGGAACTACTAACTCAAGAAACGTCAACTATGTGGATGCCAGCGGTAGACTTACTCGGGCTTATGCCAGCAATCCGAGAGATATCCGTCCGTCTATTTATCTAAAATCTAATATCGCGGTTATGGGTGGCGATGGAACTATTGATTCGCCATTTGAAATTATACAAACGTAAATTAAATGTCAATAGTAGTTATCTTTTTAATAAGATAACTACTTTTTATATTTTAATTTTGATACAATAAAAATAGGGTGTTAGATATGAAAAATAAAAAAGGATTTACTTTAATTGAAATATTATGTGTTGTAGCTCTTCTTGCTGTTATTACTACTATAGCTAGTGCTAGTGTAATTAATTTATCAAAAGCATCAAAAGAAAATTTATACTGTGCCAAACTAGAACTTATTGAATCTGCCGCTAAAACATATTCAGCAAGTCTAATTTATGAACTAAATCAAAGTACTACCTATTATGAAGGATATAAAAGCATAACTATTACAATTAATGATTTAATAAAAAGTGGTAATTTATCACCAGATAAGGATGATTCTGTCTTAAGTCCTCTAAATAATGAGGTTATGAATGATTTAGAAATAATTTTATATTTAAAGAATAATCAAGTATATGTAGCAATAGATGACAATAATGTTTGTTAAATTTTTGCATTTATGATAAAATAGAAGCCTAAAAAGGAGGTTTTTTCATGAAAAAGTGTGTTTGTTTAATAGGCAAACCAAATGTTGGTAAATCAACTATTTTCAATAAATTAATAAAAGAAAAAAAATCCATTATCATGGATGAACCAGGCATTACCAGAGATCGTATTTATGGAATAGTAGAATATAATGACAAAAAATTTTCTTTAATTGATACGGGTGGCTTAACTGATTCTAAAGAAGATTTTAATAAAGAAATAAAAATGCAAGCTGAACTTGCAATAGATGAGGCTGATGTTATTTTATTTGTTGTCGATGGTAAATTTGGACTTGATAGAACAGATTATTACATTCGTGATTTACTAAGAAAAGTAAGTAAAGAGATTATAGTGTTAGTAAATAAAATGGATAATGAAAGTAGAATGGAAAATATCTATGAGTTTTATGAGCTAGGATTTGAACGTGTTATTCCCGTAAGTGGCGAACACAATATAGGTTTTAAAGAAGTATTAGAAGAAATTACTAAGAACATAAATACTAGTGATCTAAAAGAAGCTAGCATTCCTAGATTTTGTATTATTGGTAGACCTAATGTAGGTAAAAGTAGTTTAATTAATGCTCTATTAAACGAAGAAAGAGCAATTGTAAGTGATATAGCCGGTACTACTCGTGATGCTATAGATACTGTTTTTACTTACGATAAAAAGGATTATATTATTGTTGACACTGCTGGTCTTCGTAAAAAAGGCCGTATTTATGAAAATGTTGAAAAATACAGCTATTTAAGAAGTATTAGAGCTATTGAAGAATCAGATGTATGTGTTGTAGTGATTAATGCCGAGGAAGGTATATTAGAACATGATAAACATATTTTAGGGTATGCTATAGATGCTGGTAAAGGAATAGTCCTAGCCGTTAATAAATGGGATAAAGTAAGTGACCCTGATAGTGAGGTAAAACAATGGAAGAAAAAAATAGAGAGTGAATTTAAATTTGCTCCCTATATCAAAGTAGTCTTTTTATCCGCTTTAACTAAAAAACGCCTTCATACTCTTATGCCCGAAATACTTAGTGCTTATGAAAATAATCATAAAGAAATTAAAACCAGTTTACTAAATAATGTAATTATGGATGCCGTAAGTTTTAAAATACCACCTTCATACAAAGGCAAAAGATTAAAGATTTATTTTGTAAGTGAAACAGGAATAAATCCACCCAAGTTTACTTTTCAAGTAAATAATAAAGGATTACTTCATTTCAGTTACGAAAGATATCTTGAAAATAAATTAAGAGAAAACTTTGATTTAACCGGAACTCCAATTATATTACAATTCAAAAACAAAAATGAAAAAGAATAAAAGAATTAGCCTATCCTCTAATTCTTTATTTTTTCATCAATTCTTTTCTTATTTATAACATGATCTTTATTATAAGTGATAAGTTCATATGTTGATATACCTAACTTAAAAGCTAATTCTTCAATATGATCAATTGTAATATTTTCTTCACCACGTTCAATACAAGCCATGTATTTAGGATTAAGTTCTAAATTTGTATAAAACTTTTCTTGAGATAAACCACTTTTATATCGATAATATTTTAAGTTTATACCCACTACTTCTTTTAAATTCATCCGAACACTCCTTACACTTAATATTATTGATAATTAATAATAAAGTCTACCCAGTAATAACTATACAAAATTTGACAACTTAAAAATTTTGATATATTATAGTACGTATGGAGGAGTTATGGCAAAAAGTAGTACAAATGTAAATTTTAAATTACAAAATTTACGCAAAGCTCATAATATGTCTTATGAAACTGTAGCAAAAGAAATAGGCATATGTAAAGCTTACTATTGGCAAATTGAAAATGGCAATAGAAGATTATATTATGATTTAGCCTTAAAAATAGCTAGAGTTTTTAACTTAAAACCCGATGATCTATTTTATGACTATTATAAATAATCAATAATAAACTTCTTAGCATATAATGTGTTAGGAGGTTTTCTTATGTTAGATGATTCATTATTTAAAAAAATCGAAAAAAAAACCAAAGTAGATAAGAACACTATTGTCTCTT
>CALVHJ010000100.1 GCA_944327425.1 uncultured Bacilli bacterium | reverse complement strand
TAACTAATCTATCTATTCCCATACCCATACCCCCAGCCGGAGGCATACCATACTCTAAAGCTTCCACAAAATCTATATCCATATCATTTGCTTCCTCATTACCAAGCTCTCTTTCTTTTAATTGCTCTTCAAATCTTTCATACTGATCAATTGGGTCATTTAGTTCTGTGAAGGCATTGGCATATTCTCCACCTAAAATAAATAGTTCAAATCTTTGGGTAAATCTAGGATCCTTTGGATCTTTTTTAGCAAGTGGACTAATTTCAATTGGATGACCATAAACAAAAGTTGGTTCGATAATCGTATCTTCTACAAATTTCTCAAAGAAAGCATTGACAATATGTCCAAAAGAGAAATGATTCTCTATTTCTACCCCATGTTCCATGGCTAAATTCTTTGCTTCCTCTAAACTAGTGACTAGAAAGAAATTAATTCCCGTTTTTTCTTTAATCAAATCAACCATATGAGCTCTTCTAAATCCTGGTGCAAGACTAACATGATGTCCTAAAAAATCAACCTCATAAGTTCCATTAAGCTCCATCGCACAAGTACTAACAATACCTTCAGTAATATCCATCATGCCTTCTAAGTCAGAGTAAGATTTATATAATTCAATCATCGTAAATTCCGGATTATGCTTCTTATCCATCCCCTCATTTCGAAATGTTTTTCCAATTTCATAAACTGCATCCATCCCCCCAACTAAGAGTCTTTTGAGATTTAATTCTAAGGCAATTCTAAGATACATATCAATATTTTGAGCATTATGATGTGTTATAAAAGGTCTAGCAGCTGCTCCCCCTAAAATAGTACCCAAAATAGGCGTTTCTACTTCTACATAACCTAAATTATCTAAATAATTTTGAATCGTTCTAATAATTTTAGGTCTAGCAAAAGCAATTTTTCTAGCATCATCATTCATGATTAAATCAACATATCTTCTTCTAAAACGTTCTTCAATATCACTTAGACCATGATACTTTTCTGGAAGTGGTCTTAAAGCTTTAACTAGATGTGTATATTCTAAACATTTTACCGTAATTTCACCAGTTTGTGTAAGCATAAGTCTCCCATAAACACCAACAATATCACCAATATCTGCACTTTTAAATAATGAGTAAGCCTCTTCTCCAACATCATTTATTGAAATATAAACCTGAATCATACCTAGTTTATCTTTTAAAGAGAAAAAACTGGCCTTTCCCATTTTTCTAATAAACATAATTCTTCCTGCTACCCGAACCATTACTTCTTGAGCTTCTAATTCATCATGACTCATATTTTGATATTTATCTTTAATATCAAATGAAAAAGCACTAACTTCATATTTATGCCCAAATGGATCAATTCCCATTTCTCTAATTTTATTTAGCTTTTCTCTTCTAACCAATTCTTGTTCACTAAATTCTCGCATATAAAACACCTCTTGCCAATAACTATACCATAAAATTACTTTTGTTTCAAACCCAAATAAAGAAAAAACATTAACTTAACTGTTAATGCTCTATATTTTATAAACTTTATTATGTTTTCTACTAAACAAATATACATCTATAATAGCTAACAAGCATCCACCTATAGCAATATAAGGTACAGCACTTCCTGTTTGCGGAGAATTAGGTATGTCATCTGGATCATCACTTGGCGTAGTTGGATTACCACAAACCTCTTCATATTCTGCGGCTGAAATAGACTCACCTTCATCATTAAAGTAAAAACCTTCAATATCAGTAGAACAATTTAAACTTTCCATTCCCGGATTTAATTGACAAGGATCTCCAGGATCTCCAGCATCTTCAGTTATTACCGTAAAAAGTAATACCCTCTCCCCACTAGCAATTCCAGAAGAACTAGTAACTTCTAATAAAAATTCCGTATTATTACTTGAGCGATAACCGGCAATAAAACTATCTCCAGTTCTAACAGATTGAATATTTAAATTTACCGGAGTTAAAGTAATATAAACAAATCTTGTTGTCTTATTAGGTGTAAAATAGAAAGACCAAGTCTTTATTCCATCTTCCCTATCATCTTCACTAGCATAATCCCATTCTGCCTCAACTGCCCCAAATGCCGGAAACGAAATAGGCCCAGATTCATATTCTGCTGCCTCTGCTTTAGTTGGCATAAACAATATAGCCGCCATCAAAACACTAGCTATCATAATTATTTTTCTCATAACAACCTCTTCCTTTACTATTATTATGAACTAATTATATCATAAAAATGTAAAAAATAAATATCTTTTTTAAAAATATTTAAAAAAATGTCAAGATATGTTATTATATTAATGGTGAATAGTGTGAAAAAGATTTTAATTAGCATAAAAAACAACTATATTTTCTTTTCTTATAAGACTAATAATAGTTCCATCAGCAATGATCTAATAAATACAAACATTATTAGTAACAATGAACTAATTTTTAGTGATATATATATAAATGACAATATAAAAATAATATCATCATTTATTAAAGAATTAGCTATCCAATATAATACATCCAAAATTATTATAAGTAAAATTGAGCTTGCTCCATTAGTACTAAGTCTTCTAAAAAAAGCAACTTCTATAACCGAAATAGAAATTAAAGAAGATGAAGCTCTAACTTATAATATATGTGAACTTCTAATTGAACTAAATCATATAAAAACTATTACCTGTTATACCCTTCAACCATTTATGATAGAGCTATTAGATAAAAACAATATTACATGTATATCCCGCTGTGAAATACTTTATTTAAGCAATTTCATGGATAAAAATAATTTATTAAGATACTCTAATATTTATTATAAAACTAGTATTCGTATCACTTTCCCTCTTTCATTAGAAGATTTAAAAGATTTTGAAGATCTTTTAAAAATAAACAAATATCTAAAAGTTATCCATGTTAATAGATTAATTAACAACGAATTAGAAAATTTAATAAATTTATTAGTCAAACATAATCGTCATAATTTAAAAATAGTTATTCATGAAAATATTACCGATGAAAAAAAAGCAGAATTTCTAAGAAACAAAAACAAACTTTACAAAAAGAAATACAAAATCTATTTATCCTTAGAATATTCTAAAGAATATCTTGACAAAAACATTTTTAAACAAGCCATAACCAACACTCTTAAAATTTGTGGCCTAATTGTTTCAAGTCTCGTAATTCTAGTTGTAACTTATATAGGTGTATCTAACTATGTTTCTCTAAATCAAGTAAACGAGATCAAACAAGATTTAGCCGAAGTTATAGAAGTTACTGATCCCACCGAAATTATTGAAGAAAAAAACGAAGAAAACATGCAAATTGCCGAAGAAGAAGAGACTCCTTTAGAAGATATAAAACTAATCACCAATACCGAGTTAGCTTCCCTTCTAACTGTTAATGAAGATGTTGTAGGAGAATTGGTTGTAAACAATACTAATGTTGATTACCCTGTTGTTCAAGCCGGTAATAATGATTATTATTTAGATCACAATATAAATAAAGAAGAAAATAATAATGGTTGGGTCTTCCTTGATTATCGTAATGATTCGATGAATCTTGATAAAAATAACATTATATATGGTCATAACATGTATTATAGTGGTGTTATGTTTGGTACTCTTTATAAAACAGCTAATAAGAGTTGGTATACTAATCCTGATA
>CALVHJ010000099.1 GCA_944327425.1 uncultured Bacilli bacterium | reverse complement strand
GCAAACTATTTCAAGAGGAGGTTTGCTTTTTATTTTAGAAATTTAATTGTTAGGTTGCGGACAACGTCTGCCGTATGTTATAATGATTATAGGGATTATACATTTTCACACCAGTAAGAAGTTTCCTCACCATTCTTAGCAGTTTAATTCCTTGTATTAACTAAATATATAATAATGATGTAGCTAGTCTTGTATTAGGTATTATTACATTATTTCCTCTATTTTAGAGGATTTTTATATTATTTGCTAATTTATATTGATTTTAGAGATAATTATCTTTATAATAGTTTTTTATATAGAAAAGAGATTTTTATGGTGCATAGTGAGTTTTTGTTTTTTCAAATTATTAAATTATATAAGGAAACTACTGGTGAGGATAAGCTTCAATTAGATAAATTAGAAAGAGCTTTTTATTCATTAGAAGAAATTATTAGTAATTATTTGGGTATTAGTTTAGAATATGTTTTTTATGAAGAACTTGATAATCTTTTAGATAAATATGATAATTTATTTATTATGGATGATGATGGTATAAGTTTTATAGATATTGATCCTTATATTATTGAAGAAGAAATAATGATTAATTTAGGTGATGATGATTTTAAATATGATTGCAGATTAGCAGATTATGTCCAAAATATTATTATTTATCATGATTTAGAAATACCAGTTCCTATTAAAGATTATCAAGATATTTTTGATTTAAATGCTTCTATTATTCAAAATTATTTAACTATTGCTTATCAAGAGATTAATACTGGTAATATTTCTAAATATTCTTTGGCAATACTAAAAAGTTTAGTTTTATATTTTAATGAGATGTATAATGATTTAAAATATGATGATATTGCTAGAATTAAAGTTGTATTGGCACATTATAATGATCTATTCTTGTTAGACGGAGATAGTGATGTTATAAACATGGATTGGTATATTGTGTTATTTTCAAAAGAAAATAATCAAAAACATGCGTTATTTTATAATAAACTATTTTATTTAATTAGTAGAGAAGAAGAAGATAATAGCAGTTTTTATGAAGATGATAATGAAGAGGAGACAAATGATAATACAGCTCTGGAAGTAATGTATTTAAATAATGAAACTGACTTTTTTGTCTATTATTTTACTATTATTTTTAATCAATATTTACAAATGCTTGATAAGAGTAAAGCTAAAGATATACTTATATTAAAAAAATATTTACTTATTGCTATTAATCCTGATATTGAAGAATATTATTTAGATAAAAAAACAATTGATACTCTTAATTTACCGGTTTTAAAAGAAGGATTAATTTGTGAGTCTTCTTTTATGAGTATGTTTTTGACTGCTTATGAATTAATTGATGTTTTTAATCATAGAGATACAATGATTAATGATGAGGTATATGCTGATATGTTTATTAGTGCTGTTTTTATTAAGTGCTTTTTAAATTTATGTGTTAATAAGAATGCTTTAAATGATATAATTAAGAAAATTATTAATAGTAAATTCTATAAGAGCAATAATTATAGAATAGTTTCTTCTTTAATTGATGATATTATTTTTAGAGAAAAAGGGTTAGATTTAAATAGAAATATCCAACTTTAACTACTTGTTAAAATGATGAGTTTGTGGTAAACTATACTAGTTTTGTAAGGAAAGGAGCGATTTTTATGGAAAAAATCATAAATATTGCTGTGGTTGCTCATGTTGATGCTGGTAAAAGTACATTAGTAGATGCATTATTAGAACAAAATGGGGTTTTTGATTCTCACGAGGAAGCACCAGAAAGAGTAATGGATTCTAATGATTTAGAAAAAGAAAGAGGAATAACAATATATTCTAAGAATTGTGCGATTCGCTATAAGGATTATAAAATAAATATAGTTGATACTCCAGGTCATGCTGATTTTTCAAGTGAAGTAGAACGAGTTATTAAAACGGTTGATACAGTTGTATTATTAGTAGATTCGGCAGAAGGTCCTATGCCCCAAACTCGTTTTGTTTTAAGTAAAGCATTAGAACAAAATTTAAAACCAATTTTATTTATTAATAAAATTGATAAGAAAGATGCGAGACCTTTAGAAGTAGTTGATATGACTTTTAATTTGTTTATGGAACTTAATGCAACTGATGAACAATTAGATTTTCCTATTGTTTATGGAATTGCTAAAGAAGGGATTGCCAAATTATCATTAGATAGTGATAGCAATAGTATTGAACCACTTTTAGAAACAATTTTGAGGCAAGTTGAACCTTTTAAGGGTTGCGAAAATGATCCTTTACAACTTCAGATTTCCAATTTAGATTATGATGATTATATTGGTAGACTAGGTGTTGGAAGAATAAATAGAGGAAAAATTAAGAATGGTGAAGTAGTCAGTTTAATTAAAAATGATGGAAAAGAAGAATCATTTAGAATTAGTAAACTTTTTGTTAATGAGGGTATTAAAAGAGTTGAGAAAGATGTTGCTTATTTTGGAGATATTGTTACTATTGCAGGCTGCTCTCATATTTCTATAGGAGATACTATTTGTGAGAAAGGGCTAATAGATCCTTTACCACCTATTCATATTGAAAAGCCTACTCTTTCTATGAATTTTTTAGTTAATTCTTCTCCTTTTGCAGGAAGAAGTGGTAAATTCTTGACTTCACGTCATATTAAAGAAAGATTAGAAAGAGAATTACAGACTAATGTAGGGCTGGTCGTAGAAGAATTAAATGGTACCGATGGCTTTAAAGTTAGTGGGCGTGGTGAACTTCATTTATCTATACTACTTGAAAATATGAGAAGAGAAGGATATGAGCTTTCTGTATCAAAACCAGAAGTGTTATTCGAAGAGAGGGATGGACAAAAATATGAACCTTTTGAAAAAGTGATTATTAATGTTCCTAGTGATTATTCTGGTACAGTTATTAATGATTTACAAGAAAGAAAAGCGACATTAGAAGTTATTACTAATAATGAAGATAATAATTATGTTCATTTGGAATTTTCAGCACCAACTCGGGGTCTTATTGGTTATCGTAGTGCATTTATTACTAACACTAAAGGTGAAGGTGTAATGATTAGAAGCTTTGCGGATTATAAACCTTATGTAGGGCCAATTGCTGGTAGAAAAAATGGTGTTTTAGTTTCAATGGAAAGTGGAAAAGCTTTAGGATACTCTTTATGGAACCTTGAAGATAGAGGTACTTTAATTATTGAACCGGCAACTGAAGTTTATGTGGGTATGATTATTGGTATTCATAATCGCGATAATGACTTAGATGTTAATCCATGTAAGAATAAAAATTTAACAAATACAAGAGCTAGTGGTAGTGATGAAGCAATTAATTTAACTAAACCTAAAAAATTTACTTTAGAAGAGGCATTAGAATTTATTGAAGATGATGAACTTGTTGAAGTTACTCCTACAGATATTCGTCTTCGTAAAAAAATATTGGATCCCAAAGATCGTTTTAGAGGTAATAAATAAGAATAATCTGCATGTAAGATTATTCTTTTATTATTTAATGTATATTTTCAATTTCTTCTTTGGGTAAACCAGTATATTTCATGATTGTTTTTATATCTAGATCATCTTTAAGCATCTTTTTAGCCGAATTTAACATATTAGCATGACCTTCGGCTAAGCCTTCTTTTTTAGCATGATATTCAACATCTCTAATTTTATCATATAC
>CALVHJ010000098.1 GCA_944327425.1 uncultured Bacilli bacterium | reverse complement strand
AATTCAAAAACCTCTCAGCCCCTTATAAACAAAGGGATTGAGAGGTTTTGCTTATTTAAAAGTGTTTAAGTTGAGAATATAACAATTTTATAAAATTGTCAATTTATTTTTTTCTTTTTAACCCCAAAATTAATCCCTGCTTTTTACTCCTCTTTTTATCTTTCTTACCAGTTACTATACTTAAGGCTTTATTTCTTATAGCAATCAATCTTCTTCTCTTTTTTCTCCTTAATCTTTTCTTTTCCTCCTGAATTAAATATAACTTAACTTCTGGTAATTTTTCCATATACTTAACAATTCTATCATATCTAACAGCATCATCTTTATCTCTAAAAGCAGCTATATCATCAATAATCCCGGAACTTAAACACTTTTAAAAAGATAAACCTTAGCAAACCATTGAAAAATGGTTATTTTTTGTCAAATTTTGATTTTTATTATTGCATACGTTCTCATACGTTGGTATAATTATATATGTAAGGTAGTGATTTTATGTATATTAAAAAGACCAAATCAAAAAACTTTGAACATTATTCCATTATTTATAACATCAACTTAAATGGCAAAAGAACTTCAAAAGTTTATGAAAATATTGGAAACTATGAAAAATTAAAACAACGCGCTGGTAACGAAGATCCTATTGAATGGTTAAATAATTATGTTAAAGAACTAAATATTAAACAAAGAGAAAATTCTTTGCCAATCATTATTCAAAAAAATCCTAATAAAATTATTGATAAAAATGTTCAATCTTCTTTCAATATTGGATATTTATTTTTACAAGTTATATACTATAAACTTGGTTTAAATAATATTTGTAAAGATATTTCTGATAAATATCAATTTAAATTTGATTTAAATGATATTTTATCTAAATTAATTTTCTCTAGGGTTTTGTTCCCTGCTTCTAAGCTAAAAACTTTAGAACTATCCAAAAAATTTTTAGAACAGCCTAATTTTGAGTATCAACACATTGAAAGAGCTTTACCTATTCTTTGCAAAGAAAATGATTTTATTCAATCTGAACTTTATAAAAATAGTAAAAAATATCTACCAAGAAACAATCGTATTCTTTACTATGATTGTACTAATTTCTTTTTTGAAGTTGAATGTGAGGATGATTTTAGAAAATATGGTAAATCAAAAGAAAATAAACCCAATCCTATTGTTCAAATGGGATTATTTATGGATGGTGATGGCATACCTCTCGCTTGTGAAATTACACCAGGCAACACTAATGAACAAACAACATTAAAACCATTAGAAAAGAAAATTATAGATGATTTTAATCTTGCGCAAATTGTAGTTTGCACTGATGCAGGTTTAGCTAGCAATGCAAACAGAAAATTTAATAATTCAAACACTAGAAAATTCATTACCACTCAATCAATAAAAAAACTTAAAAGTTATTTAAAAGAAGAAGCATTAGACTTAACAAAAGGATGGCATTTACCTGGTAGTACTAAAACATTTAACATTGAAAATTTAAGAACAAATGATAAACTAATTGAAATATACAAAGACAAAGTTTTTTATAAAGAAAGATGGATAAAAGAAAATAATTTAGAACAAAGACTTATCATAACCTATTCTGTTAAATATCAAGAATATCAAAGAAATATCCGAAACAATCAAATAGAAAGAGCAAAAAAACTTATAGAAAACAATCCTAAAAAGATTAGCAAACCTAAACAAAATGATCCAAAAAGATTTATTGAAACAATTAATACTACTGAAGCTGGTGAAGTTGCTGATGAAATTCATTATTCAATAAATCAAAATGTTATTAATGAAGAAGCAAAATATGATGGCTTATATGCGGTTTGTACTAATTTAGAAGATGATGTCTTAGAAATTATCAAAGTTAATCATAGAAGGTGGGAAATTGAAGAATCTTTTAGGATAATGAAAAGCGAATTCAATGCAAGACCTGTATTTCATTCTAACGAAGAAGCAATTAAAGCACACTTTCTAATATGTTTTTTAGCTTTAACAGTATATAGATATTTAGAAAAAAAGTTAGATGAAAAATATACAGTTGGAGAAATTATTGATACTTTAAAAGATATGAACTTAAAATTAGATAAACAATATATTTACTCACCGAATTATATAAGAACCGACTTAACTGATGATTTGCATGAATTATTTGGTTTTAGAACAGATTATGAAGTAATGTTAGAAAAAAATTTGAAAAAAATTTGTAAACAGACTAAATTATAGTCAACGTATGCACTTTTTTGAGAATTCAAAAACCTCTCAGCCCCTTATAAACAAAGGGATTGAGAGGTTTTGCTTATTTAAAAGTGTTTAAGTTGAGAATATAACAATTTTATAAAATTGTCAATTTATTTTTTTCTTTTTAACCCCAAAATTAATCCCTGCTTTTTACTCCTCTTTTTATCTTTCTTACCAGTTACTATACTTAAGGCTTTATTTCTTATAGCAATCAATCTTCTTCTCTTTTTTCTCCTTAATCTTTTCTTTTCCTCCTGAATTAAATATAACTTAACTTCTGGTAATTTTTCCATATACTTAACAATTCTATCATATCTAACAGCATCATCTTTATCTCTAAAAGCAGCTATATCATCAATAATCCCTGCTGCCATTCTATATTCTCTTAAAGCCATTAAATAATAATCAACTAATTCTTCTTCATTACGATTATCTAAATCTAACATTTTAGCAACTTCTTCATCACTTAAATGTTGCCAATCCATTTTCTTAAAACCTAAATCCATCCTATCATCCCTCAAAAAAAATACCCATCTATTGTAAAACAGGGTATTTTTTTAAGTCAACCTCACATCAACAATTAATCAACAAAAGACATAAACTTTACAATATTTTGATAAATTTTATATTTATCAAAATTATCATTAACATTCATCTCAATAAATTTAACAACATCCTCCTTAGCTTGCATCATAATGCGATAGTCTCTTCTAATATCCCCAATCTTAAAGGCCATATCACCACTTTGCCTTACTCCAAATAAATCACCTTGACCTCGCATTTCAAAATCCTTCTCACTTATATAAAAACCATCATTACTGCTTTCCATTACTTTAAGTCTTTCTATATCTTTATTACATATTAAATAACAATAAGATTGCAAATCATTTCTTCCTACTCTACCTCTTAATTGATGCAATGTTGCCAAACCAAAACGCTCCGCATTAAAAATAATCATCATTGTAGAATTCTTAACATCTATTCCTACTTCAATAACAGTTGTACTAATTAATATCTTAATTTTCCCTTCTTTATAATCCTCCATTATTTGATCTTTCTCTTTATTTTTCATCTTTCCATGTAAAATTCCCACACTAACTTTATTTTGAAAAGCCATCTCAAATTTTTCTTTCAACAAATACACATCATTTAATTCCGTCTCCTCATCACCTTCAATTAAAGGTGCTACCACATAAATCTGATGTCCATCTTTAATACATTCCAAACACTTACTAAGTACTTCTCTTAATTCCTTTTCCTTCTTTACTAAAGTAATAATCTCCTTTCGACCACTAGGTTTTGTCTTAATCATTGTTGTATCCATATCACCATATATAGTTAGGGCATATGTTCTTGGTATTGGAGTTGCACTCATATAAAGTACATCTGGCATAAGTCCCTTATTTTTTAAATTAGCTCTTTGATTTACTCCAAATCTGTGTTGCTCATCGGTAATAACTAATCCTAAATTTTTATAATTTACATTATCTTGAATTAATGAATGTGTACCA
>CALVHJ010000097.1 GCA_944327425.1 uncultured Bacilli bacterium | reverse complement strand
AAACCTTCTAAGTTTCTACTTGCTATATCAATTAACTGAACTGTTTTTTCTAAACATTCTAATCTTTTTTCGTTTATTGCATACCCTTTAATTAAATAATCTTTTAATATCTTATTTGCCCATCTTCTAAATATTATGCCATTTTGAGATTTTACTCGATATCCTACACTGATAATCATATCTAAATTATAATATTCTACTTCTTTCGTTTGCACTTTTCCCTCTATAGCTCCATGTTTAGTGGTTGTTGCAAATTTTGCAACAACCACTTCATCCTTTAATTCTTCTGCTAAAGCATTTTTAATATGCCTGGAAATTACAGATTTATCCCTATTAAATAATTTAGCCATTTGCTCTAACGATAACCACACTGTCTCATCTTTCATATTTACTTCTAGTTTCACATTTTGATTTTCAAAAATTATAATTTCATTTTTCATTTTCTAAACTCCTTTCTTTTTCAAGTAAAATTATAAATAAAGTTACACTCCTCTACTATTATTTATTACCCGAACTATAAGATATCCTTTTTAAAACTTTAAATTTTACACTTTCTATACTGTTTTTTAAAATACCGCATCAAAAAACTACTAGTTTTTTCTAGTAGTTTTCTAAATTTATACGCAAGTATATCCTCCATCAACTGGTAAAATAACTCCTGTTACATAACTTGCTTCAGCACTTCCTAAGAATATAGCTGCTGCATTTAATTCACCTTCGTGACCATATCTTCCAAGAGGTACAGTGGCTTTCATATAAGCTGTAAATGACTCTGTAATTAGAGTTTCATGAGTAAGTTCTGTATCAAAATATCCTGGACATATAGCATTACAAGTAATACCATATTTAGCAAGTTCAGCAGCAACAGCTCGAGTAAAGTTAATAACCCCACCTTTACTTGTGTGATAAGCAACCGTATCCATTGCCATATTTCCTACCATTCCGTACATTGAAGCAATATTTATGATCCGTCCATAATTATGCTCTTTCATTAATCCCGCAAATGCTCTAGTTACATAAAACAAACTTGTCATATCGGTTTTGATAGTAAAATCCCAATCTTCATCCGTCATATCTAAAACTCCAGCATTTTTAGCACTTCCTGCACAGTTAACTAAAACATCAACTTTACCATATTTTTCTTTTACCTCTTTTGCTGCTGCATTTACACTTAAAACATCCGTAACATCGCATTTAATCGGATATGCTTCTGCTCCCAAGGCACGTATTTCCTCAGCTACAGCATTAAGTTTTTCTAAACGTCTAGCTGTAATAACAACAGTTGCTCCTTGACTGGCATATCCTAAAGCCATTTGCCTTCCCAAACCAGATGAAGCTCCTGATACAACAACTACCCTTCCTTTATAATCAAACATATAGTATCTCCTTTATTTTGTAATATTCTTCAAGATAACAGTCTTAGTTCTTGACATTTCTTTCAAAGTTGTCATAATTCCTTCATTACCAATTCCTGAATATTTCCAACCACCAAATGGTTGTTCAAATGAACGGAAGAATGATGCCCCATTAATAACAAAACCACCACATTCCATAGCTTCACTTACTTTAATAGCTCTACTTATATCTTTAGTAATAATAGAACCTGATAAGCCATAGATAGACTGATTAGCAATCTCAATAGCTTCTTCTAAAGTATCAAAGCCTATAACTGAAATAACTGGTCCAAATATTTCCATATCTTTAGCTACATCCATATCTTTTGTTACATTATCTAAAATAGTTGGCTCATAAAAAGCTCCATTACGTTTACCACCACAAACAAGTTTAGCGCCAGCTTTGATAGTTTCATTTACTTGACGCTCTACCTCTATTGCCGCTTCTTCACTTACTAAACAGCCAATATCAGTATCCATATCTTGTGGATCACCTTGCTTTAAAGAATTTATTTTTTCAACCATTCTTCTAATATATTCATCTTTTACCGAATTTTCAATTAAAAATCTTTTTGAAGCACAACATACTTGACCAGTGTTATAAAGTCTTCCCCAAACCGTTTCTTCAACGGCTAAATCCATGTCACCATCGCTACATAGAATAAAAGCATCATTTCCCCCAAGTTCTAGGGAACTATGAGCACAATGTTCTGCACAATTTTTAGCAGCATCAATTCCTGCCGCCGTAGAACCAGTTAAGCTTACCATATCCACCTTTTTACTGCTAGTTAAAGTTTTACCTACAACTGAACCACTTCCATGAACAACACTAATTACTCCAGCCGGAACTCCAGCCTCAACTAACAACTCAACATATCTAGTAAGAGTAAGAGGATTTACACTAGCTGGTTTTAAGATAACGGCATTTCCCATTAATAATGCTGGTGGTACTTTATTAATAAAAATATCACTAGGGAAATTAAACGGAATAATTGCTACTACTACTCCTAGAGGTTGTTGAATAGTATATTGAATTGTATTTTCTTGACCTTTTTCTGTTCCACGATATACAATATTTCCATATTCATGTTTTACTTTTTCTACATATCCTGGTACCCCAATCTGAATGTTTGCTATCTCATTATAAGCTTCTTTTATTGGTTTACCAGTTTCCTTTGAAAGCAATAAAGCAAGTTCATCTTTATTTTCTTCAACAAGTTCTGCAAATCTTGATAATACTTCACATCTTTCAATTACTGATTTTACTTCCCATTCCTTTTGATGACTATCTGCATAATCAATCGCTTCTTCTACATCTTCTTTAGTTAAACTTGGCACCGTATCAACAAGCTCACCATTACTAGGGTTATAAACTTCTATAACTTTACCATCACTTGAATCACGCCATTTATTTCCAATTAAGCTTTTCATTTATCTTCCTCCTTTATTTATTCGCCAAAAGCTGTATATGAAAGTGATAAGCCTCCAACTGTATTAGATGAATGATCTCCTTGTCCATATTCTCCAAAAGTAAATACCATTAAGAACTCCTTATCAGGAATAGCTTTTTTAACTTCTGGATAAATTTTATCTTCAATACTTGCTAAAGCAAGACCTAGTCTTCTTCCTCCACAATGAACTAAGAAATAACTCTCTACTTCCCCATCCATCATATTAGTTACTTTTTTAATAGTCTCTTCATTAGCTTTTAAAATACCTTCTGGAGTATTTTTAAGTAATATAACTGCGGTATTTATAGCTAAATCAGCCCCAATATTCATTGAGTAATCATCATTACCAGCCATTGGATGACGAACTGCAATAACTTTACCAATAGGATCTTTAACTCCTAGTGGTGCACAAATTGTTTCGGTAAGTAGGTTACCTCCCATTAATGAATCTACATCTTTGCCTGTCCATTCGGCATATTTTTTAAGTGCTGGCTCATGATCTATTTCAACTAGCGTTCTACTTCCCTCTACTTTTGTTATAATACCAGCGTGTTCAGTTTCATGATAAGCACCAGTATAAAGGTTTTTCATTTCACCATTTGTATAGAAAATAGCAATAACACAACCATCAGCAAAAGCCTCTCCATCATTTAAGATACTCCACTTACCTTCTACGGTATTATCAGCAGCTGAACCACCAAATACCGGAACATCACCAATAATATCTTGAATACCTTTAATGTATTCTTCTTCATTAGCAGGGCTTGCACTCATAAAGAAGAAATCTGGTTCTTTATCTTTTCCTTTTAACTTACTAACAGCTTCACTTGCTATTCTTCTACCTATTTCTCTAGCACTTTCATCTGTTTTCTTAGATCCTGCTGTAACTACTTCTAAATCTCCACCAAAAAGCAACATACCTGAATATCCTGTTTCTTTATTTA
>CALVHJ010000096.1 GCA_944327425.1 uncultured Bacilli bacterium | reverse complement strand
TAATTATTACGAAATATAGTTTTTATGACTAAATTCCCATAATCATTTAAACGGGAACTTAAATTTAAACTTAATGTATAATTAAAAGTACTTCTTTTTTTTAATGAATGATGATATAATTAATTTATTGTGTGGTGATATTATGAAAATATATTTAGTTGCGGGTAAATCTGGATCTGGTAAAGGAGAAGTTGCCAAAATAATTAAAGAACATTATTTAGGCCTAGGAAAAAGACCAATTATAACCGAATTTAGCAAATATTTAAAAATGTATGCTAAGGAGATTATTGAATGGGATGGATCTGAACCTAAACCTCGAAAGTTTTTACAAGATTTAGGAGTTACTATTAGAGAGAATATGGATATGCCTCTTATTTTTGTAAATAGGATGATTGAAGATATTAAAGTATATAATTTATATTATGATGTGGTAATTATAAGTGATGTTAGATTACCGATTGAAATTGATGAATTAAAGAAAACTTTTAATAATGTTTATTCAATTTATGTAGTTAATCAGTTTGAACCTAGTAAATTAACATTAGATGAACAAATGCATGTTACGGAGACTGCTTTAGAAAATTATAGTAATTTTGATATAACGATAGTAAATGATAATATTGAAAAGTTAGATGATCGAGTAATTGATTTTATTGAGGGGGTAGAAAAATGAACTTAAAAGATCAATTTATTAAATATTTTGTGAGTCATGGCCATAAAGAAATTCCTAGTGCTCCACTTATTCCGGAAAATGATCCTACTGTTTTATTTAATACCGCTGGAATGCAACCATTAATTCCTTATTTGCTCGGAAAAGAGCATCCTAAGGGTAAAAGATTATGTGATGCCCAAAAGTGTGTTAGACTAACAGATTTAGATAGTATTGGCGATAAGACTCATCATACCTTTTTTGAAATGCTTGGTAATTGGAGTTTAGGAGATTATTTTAAAAAAGAAAGTATTCATTATAGTTTTGATTTTTTAACAAATATTTTAAATATTCCAGTGGAGAGATTAGCAGTTAGTGTTTTTGCAGGTAATGAGGATATACCAAGAGATTTAGTGTCTGCTAAAATTTGGGAAGAAGTGGGGATACCTAAAGAAAGAATTGTATATTTAGGAGTAGAAGACAATTTTTGGATAGCAGGTGATTCTGGACCTTGTGGTGGTGATACAGAAATATTTTATTTCCGTAGTAATGAGGAAATTCCTAGAGAATTTGATCCTAATGATGAGCGTTGGGTTGAAATTTGGAATAATGTTTTCATGGAATATAATAAAGATGAAAATGGTAAGATAACCGAATTAGCTAGCAAGAATGTTGATACCGGTATGGGTTTAGAAAGAGTAGTAGCAGTTTTAGAAAATACGGATGATAACTATAAAACTTCTGTTTGGAAAGAAGTTATCGAAGCAATAGAAAAAGTAAGTGGCAAGTCCTATTTAGGCAATGAAGTTAGTATGCGGATTATAGCTGATCATATTCGTACAAGCGTTTTTATTAGTGCTGATCCTGCTGGTATTAAACCTAGTAATACTGATCAAGGCTATATTTTAAGAAGACTTATTAGAAGAGCGATTAGACATGCTAAAAAGTTAGGTATTGATACTACAATGAATTGGATGGAACCAATAGCTTTAGAAGTTATTAAAAAGTATGAGAATTATTATCAAGAAATAAAGATGAATAAAAAGGTTGTTTTAGATGTTTTAAATAACGAGGGAGTAAAATTTAATCGTACTTTAGAAAAAGGCTTAAAAGAATTTGATAAAATGCTTAAAAATATTAATAATAAAGTTATTGATAAAGAACAAGCATTTAGATTATATGATACATATGGATTTCCTATTGAACTTACTGAAGAAATGGGAAGAGAACATGGTCTAAGCGTTGATATTGAAGGGTTTAAAGAAAAATTTAGAGCTCATCAAGAATTATCAAGAACAGCTAGTAAGGGTAAGTTTAAAGGCGGTCTTATGGGACATAGTGAAATTGAAACTAAATATCATACAGCAACTCATCTTTTAAATGCGGCATTAAAACAGATAATAGGTCTTGATGTTCATCAAAAAGGAAGTAATATTAATGAAGAGAGAATGCGTTTTGATTTTTCTTGTGATCATAAACTGACTGATGAAGAGAAAAAGCAAGTTGAAGAACTTGTAAATACTTGGATTAAAGAAGATTTACCAGTTAAAATGGTAACAATGAGTAAAGAAGAAGCAGTAAAAAGTGGAGCTGAGGCTATGTTCATTGAAAAATATGCTGATGTTGTTAACGTATATACAATTGGTGATGTTTCTAAAGAAATATGTGGAGGACCACATGTAGAAAATACAGGAGTTTTAGGTCATTTTAAAATACTAAAAGAAGAAGCTAGTAGTGCAGGGGTTAGAAGAATAAAGGCTGTGTTAGAATAGTCTTTATTTTTGTTTAAAAATATGATATTATTAATAGTATAGAAGAGGTGGAGGACTATGACGATTCTTAGCATTGGGCAAACTAGCTATGATATTACTTGTCCGGTTGATGGATATCCGGTTGAAGGAACTAAGTATCAATTAAATGAGAAAATAGAAGCTGGAGGAGGTACGGCTGCTAATGCGGCATATTTGCTTGGAAAATGGGGAGAAACTTCTTATTTTGCTGGAGTAGTAGGTGCTGATGATTATGGTGCTAAAATTAGAAAAGAATTAGAACGAGTTATGGTAAAAACAGATATGATGGAAAATTCTTATGAAGTAGGAACACCTGTATCAGTTATTTTAGTAAATAAAAAAACAGGCTCTAGAACTAGATTTGATGTTGTGGGAGCAACACAGCCTCAATTAAAAAGATATGAATATACATTTGTACCTGATGTTATTTTTACTGATGGAAAGGAATATAATGCCACTATAAATGCTTTAAATAAATTTCCTAAAGCTATAAGTGTACTTGATGCTGGACGAGTTAATAGAAACTTATTAGAATTATGTAAATATGTTAAATATATTGTTTGTTCTAAAGGTTTTGCTGAGGCTGTAAGTGGGATGAAAATAGATTTTAATAATTCGGTTACTTTAGTGCAAGTTTATAAGAAATTAAAAGATAAATATCCTAACAATGAAATAATAGTTACCTTAGAACATATGGGGGCTATGTATACTTTTAATGGGGAAATAAGAATAATGCCAGGACTTAAAACTAATGTTGTAGATCCTAGTTGTTCTGGAGATATTTTTCATGGAGCTTTTGTCTATTGTATTGCTAATAATTTTGATTTAGAGAAAGCTATTACTTATTCTAATATAGCAGCTGGACTTTCAGTAGGTAAAATGGGGGGTAGGACTTCTATTCCTAATTTAAAAGAAGTTATTAATTATTATAATCAAAAGTTTAATATTGTAGAGCAACCAGCAGTTGAAGAGAAAAAAGAAGAAGGAGATAAATTGCCTGATATTCCTGATCCTAGTAAAGTAGTTATTCCTCAAGATACAGTTAATACATCTGGGTCAACATTCACTATAGGAGGAGCTACGATACCTACTATTACTCCTAAGGGTGGTAATAATAATGTTTCTTAGTAATTCTCCGGTTTTAAATGTTCATGGCGAAACAACAGATACTGTTGTCTTTTTTCTTGAAGACTTTATTAAAGACAATAGTAAGCTTGGAAATGAATATGTTGGTATAATTCATGGCAGAAGTTCTAATATTTTACGGAATAGAGTTCATGAGTTATTAAAAAAGAATAAGTTAGTAGATTCATTTAAAGTTGATATTACCAATCCGGGACTTACGATTGTTAAACTAAAAATTTACGAAAAGCAATAGGTAAAGAGTAATTTTTAAATAGTGTAGAATAAGTAAGGAGATTTAAAGTACATAAAATTACTTTATAATTAAGATAATTTTAAATCTCAGGG
>CALVHJ010000095.1 GCA_944327425.1 uncultured Bacilli bacterium | reverse complement strand
TGTATAAGTAGCTTTCGTACTACCATTAATTGCGACTTTATATCCTGTTCCGATACTAGTATCTGCACTTACACTTTTACCATTACTATCTGTAATAGTTACAACCCCACTTCCTCCTATACTTTCTAAACTACCTTTAAGTTCACTAACTGTCATTTCCGAGTTTATACCGGTAAAATATGAACCACTATATTTAAATCCAGCACTTGTAATAATTGATGTAGGAGCAAGTATTGAAGGAGCCGAACTACTACCATCTCCTCCTGAAGCACCATTATCAATATTATCTTCAGGACTTGTTGGAAGCATAGTATAAGCTGGCATATTCTCATAAACAGGAATTGAAAAAGTAAAATTAGAATTTAATGCCCCAGCATTATTATATGAATTATATGCAGTTGATGCTTCTCCATAAGGAGCACGAATATTAGTCATATACTGATGAGTATAAATACTATTAGGATTACTTGGAGCTACATTAAACTTTTGTAAATATCTTGTATATTGTCCTGCTTGAATATAATTATTATTAATTGATTCAACTCCACCTTGTATTGCCGCTTCTAGACCATACCACCCTTTATTTTTAGCATAAGTAAGTCCACATATAGTTGTCCCACTAGAATTAGCACAAGAATCACTTACTCCATAATTATAAAAATTATAATATCCAACATATCCTGGATAAACTCCACTATACAAATTATATAAAGAAGATGAAGCACCAATTTCTTGTAATATCCTTGAAGCAATAAAAGTAGGACTAACCCCTATATTTTTACCAGCATTTTTAATAACTACTCCCAAATCATTACCAATACCTAAATGATATTTATAAAACGAAGCATTTTTAATAACACTAGTAACAGCAGATGCATAAACACTATCTAATGTATTTACATATGATAAAGTCTCAAACATAAATATATATCGTTCCGTAAAAAAGTTTCGCGGATCAATATAATATCTAACAGCCCCATAACTAGCTGGTTTCCATATACTGGTACTAGAATAATCACTTTTACAAGTACTATCCATATAGTTAGGATCATTAGTTTCTATATAACTTTTACCACATTTGCTTTCTTGAGTTACCACAACATTAAAATCTAAACCCGTCATAATAGGCTCAAAATTCCAATTAGGATACTTTTCTTGCAATTCACATAAAGGTACAAAATACGAACTAGGAAAGCCTTTTTCACTAAGAGCAATCTCGCAAGTAGTTGTTGGTTCTTTTTCATCAGCTAAATTATTTTCATCATAAACTTTTACATATTCACTACAAACATAACCTACAGAACCATTATAATTAATTTCATACCATCCACCACTACAACCACCACTTGTATCATTAATTAAAGTATCACTATTAAGATAATACTTAGAACCTAATTTAGCTGTCACATATACCCCGTAATTAGTACCAGCACCTTTTCTTATATTTACCGCATCCATCATAATCACATATTTAGAAGCAGCATAAACATTCACTGTTAGACAAAAAAAGACAAATACAAAGAAACCAAACAACATAATACAACTTCTCTTCATATAAGCCTCCTATCTAAATCTATTATTTATTCATAATAATTATAAACTATTTACGCCAAATTAACAACTATACCCCCAAATTTCATAGTAAAAATATGTAAAGTGCATATTTAATTTGCAAGTAACTAAAATATATTATATAATGTATAGTGTTATATATAAAAATGAGGGTTGCAAATGAAAGTATTATTTAACAAATTAAAAAAGACCAATAAAGTATTTTTAAGTATTTATTTAGTCACTTTTATAATTTACTTAATTACCTACATTCTATTAATTAAAAACTTAATAAGCTTATCAGGAATAGAAACAGCGATAAGAATCATTGTAATTGTTATCTTTGGTATTTGGTTAATTATCTATTTCCTTTGGAATTTAATTAATCTTATTCTAAAAAAATTTATAAAAATAGCCATAACAACAGCGATAACTATAATATTTGCTATCATATTCAGCTTTGCAAATTATTACATTAGTATATTATATACTGGTATAACTAATATTGGCGAACACAAATATGTTGTTTACACTACTAACTTAGTAGTTTTAGAAGGAACCGAGATTAATTCTGATAGCATCCTAGGTATGATAAATAACTCCAGTGATATTGAAGGAAATGTTTTAGCCAAAGAATTAATCGAAAAAGAAGGATTAACTAATAATGAGATAGAAGAATATTCAAGCTATTACGAAATGATTTTCGACTTATTAAATGGTGACATTGATGGAATATTTTTAAGTTCAAATTACCAAACTATTTTTGGAAATGAAGAGTCTTTTGAAGATTTAAAAAACACTGTGGTTGCTTATTCATACAGCAAAGAAATGGAAAATCAAGATACAACCTTAACAAGCAACAAAAGTATAAAAGAGCCATTTACCGTTCTATTAATGGGTGTCGATAGTGAAATAGATGGTCTAAATGCTAATGCTGCTTTTAATGGCGATACTCTAATGCTTATTACTTTTAATCCTAAAACGCTAAATGCTACGATGTTTTCTATTCCAAGAGACACGTATGTTCCTATCGCTTGCAACAATAACCGCTATGCTAAAATAAATTCTAGTGCTGCTTATGGAACAAGTTGTGTTATTGATACCGTAGAACAACTAACTGATATAACCATAGATTATTATGTTAAAATAAATTTCAAAGGAGTTGTTGATTTAGTAGATGCTCTAGAAGGCATTGAAGTTGATATTGAAGCTCCAGATTTTAACTATAACCATGGCGTAAACTGCGGAGGAAGATTTTGTGAACAAAATAGCGACCGTGATACTAGTGCCAGTGGTATGATTTATCTAGATCCAGGCTTACAAACCATTAATGGTGAAGAAGCTCTAGCATATGCTAGATGTAGACATCTATATTTGCAAAGTGATATTGATCGAAACAAACACCAACAACAAGTTGTAGAAGCTATAGCTAGAAAAGCTGCTAGTCTTGATAGTCTTACCAAAATAGAAGAAATTTTAAATGCCGTTACTAAAAATATTACTACCAATATGGCAAGCGAACAAATACTATCTTTCTATGATATACTAAAATCAATGATAAGTAGTTCGTTAAATGATGGAGCATTTTTAACAATTGAAAAAACTTATTTAGAATATTACAGCCTACCAGTAAGACTAAGCAATAATGGTTCATTTACCTCAGCAATAGGTTATTATCCTGGATCATTAGAAGCAATTACAAGATTAATGAAAGAAAATTTAGAACTTGAACCTCATGAAATGATTAAAACATTTAGCTTTGATGCCAACGAAGAATACACTACTAAAGTAACTGGTCAAGGTATTACAACGGGAGACAGACTTGAAACAATGCCAAATTTTGTAGGAAAAAGTGTTAGTGAAGTTGAGACTTGGGCTGCTAACCATAATGTAACATTACACACAGAATTTGTAGACAATACTAGCCCATATTACAATCAAAATATTACTCCTGGGCTCATATCAAACCAAAGCATATCTGATGGAATATTATTAAACAATGTAAGTGAATTAACAATTTACATTAACAGTATTAGCTCAAACATAGATACTCCAACAAATCCAGATGATGGAAACGAAAACAGTAATGACGATTCAAATGATAATAACAATAATAATGATTCTGATGAAGAAAATAATGACGAAAATGAAAATGATGATCCACTGGATATCATACTTCCATCCGATGACGAAAATAATAATAGTTCAGAATCAAGTGATTCAAATAACAATAATGATTCCTCATCAAATGAAAATCAGCCTCAATAAAAAGGCTGGTTTTTTTACAAAAAAATTAACAAAAAAAAAAGGTTGTATAATATTTAGTGTGTGTAAAGAATAAGTTATATGCACTTTTTATTAAAATAAAA
>CALVHJ010000094.1 GCA_944327425.1 uncultured Bacilli bacterium | reverse complement strand
AAAATCTTATAAATTTCAGTTTAATCTAAGCTACTTATAAATTGACTTTTTAACTTAGTTTTCAAAGATCATTTCTTACGCTGCTTCTTTTGCATTGCGTAGATATACTATAACATCTTCGCAATGTTTTGTCAACAACTTTTTTTGATTTTTTCGCACTTTTTTCTAGGCTTTTACAGGCCTTTTTGGGAAGTGCATAAGTAATATAACAAACTCCGCGAATTATGTCAACATTTTTTTTACATTTTTTCGACTTTTTTTGCATTTTTTTAAATTTTTCCTAAAATATGCGATTTTTTATGCGATTTTTTAGTTATTCTGCTTAATTTTTTATATCACCTACGTTATATTATATGCATCGCAATAAAAAAATTGCAATTAAATCTGCAACTTTGTTAAATTATATCTTAAGCCGATTATTATTTTGTTAGTTCTTTATAAATATTGTAATATTTTTTTATTTCGTCTTTGCCAAATGGTCCTTCATTGCTTTTTTTCATTTCTATTAGATTTGATAATTCACTTTTTATAATCATTTGAATTTCTTTCGAATATTTCATTACTTTTTTATGATAATTATATTCATTGTAATCTAATATTTTAAATCCACCGTCAGGAAAAACACGTAGATCTAAATCATAATCTATGTATTTGATAATTTTCCCATCTATAATATATGGTGTTGCTATATTACAATAATAAAATAAACCAAATCTTTTTAATTGTCCTATTATATTAAACCAATGTTTTTTATAAAAAAATAGAATTGCAGGCTCTTTGGCATGGTAGCTTCTACCATCTGCTTCGGTTAACTTAGCTTTATTGTTAGCTACAACAATTTTTTCTTCTGTTACTTCTAAAACTATTGCCTCATCGCATATTTGATGAAGTTTGCCATTGTGTTTGTAGCAATGAATAGCTAATTTGTCGCCTAATTTTATATCACAGTTATTTTCGCTCATTTAACTCCCGGCTTTCTTTAATACTTTTATTATAACAGAGAATATAAAAAATAACAAATCTTAGTTTGCTATTCTTATTTATTTAACACTTCTATTGCTTTATCTAGCTGAGAATCAACAGTTCCAGTAGTGTTACCAGACTCATCAGTTAAAATTTGATTCATTACTTGATAATCGGGAACGATACCAGTGTTGTCAATACATGTACCTGATGGAGTTAACCAGTAGGCTGAGGTGTATTTTACCATTGATCCATCATCTAATTGCATAGTTTGTTGGACCTTGCCTTTTCCGAATGATGTTGCCCCAACGATTGTTGCACCATAGCTTTCTTTTAAGGCTGCAGCAAGAATTTCAGAAGCTGAAGCAGTATTTTCATTTATAATTACAACAATTTCATACTCTTTATGTTCTCTTGTTTTATCATTGTAGTTTGTTACTTCATCTTGATATTCTAAACTATATATTCTTTTACCCTTTTCTAAGAAAATACTTGCTACATCTGTGGCAGCAGTTAAATATCCACCTGTATTATTCCGTAAATCAATTATTAATGAAGTCATTCCTTCACTTTCTAATTCAGCTAGGGCATCCTTTACTTGAGTTGCTAAAGTGTTAGAAAATGTTTCCATATATAAATAACCGGTTTTAGTATTATCAATCATGTAGTAATCAATATTAGGAGTAATTAATAATTCGTTTTTTAAAGTAACTTCAACAATATCATCTCCTCTTTGAAGCTGTAATTTAAATTCGCCAGTAGTATTTTTTATTAAACTTACAACTTCATCAGCACTTAAGGGACGGGCATCTGTATCATTAAAACCGACAATGATGTCACCAGGCTTTATACCTGCTCTTTCAGCAGGAGTATCATCAAAAACTTCTACTATAGTCTTGTCACTATTATTTATTGATACACCAATTCCAGTATATTGCCCGGATAGAGAATCGAATAACTCTGATGTACTTTCATCATCTAAATAAGTTGTATAGTCATCGCCAAGATAATCCATCATTCCAGCAATGGCTTTATCAAGTAGTGCGCCTTTATCAATGTCTTCATAATAGTCTGATAAAATACTAGCATATACGGTTAGAAATTCATTTAAATCTTTATCGTTAGATAAATCACCATATGATATGTCATATGAAAGTTTATTATTATTATAGACGATTACACCAGTGGTTATCGCAGAAATAATACTAGTTACAATGACTATACCAATAACCCAAGCTAAATTAAAACCTTTATAATTTTTTTCTTTATTCATGCATTCACCTTCTATATTAAAATCATACCATAATTTTATGAAAATATAAAGAAAAAAGATACTAATTTTCAGTATCTTCACTTGCAATATATCTTAAAGCCTCAGCTATGTCATCTTCACTATTTAATATTTCAGCAATTTCACCTCTACGTATTCTTATTAAAGTTAGATCACCAATTTTTAATTCTGAAATATTATCAGTATCTAAATTTATATTTTCAGGATCATAAAATTTCTGATTTAAAACGTTGCTAATATCAGCATAGTAAACTTTTAAAGCATCTTCATTTTGGGAATAATTACTTATAAGGCTATTATAATATATTGCTCTTAAATTATCGATGTCATAAGCAATTACATAATATTCATCTTCCGGTTTATTTAACATTGAGCCTATTAAAGTAGTGGTGTAATTAATTGTACCTTCTGTAATTTCTGATTCAGAACTATTATTTAAATCTTTTTTAACAAAAAACCTTGTAAAAAAGTAAATTCCTACCAATATAAATATAACTATTAATAAGGTAATTAAAAAGCGAGTTATTTCTTTTTGATCATCTGTTTGATACTTTTCTTTTTTTATTTTTTCTTTTGTCATAAATCTTCACCCGGTTAAATTATACCAATAAATAAGAGATAAAGCAATATTTAGCTTACTTTTCCTAATTTATTTCTTAATTTGTAATATCCTGTAAAGGCAAAAAAGGAAGCTTTATTTACTTCCTGATACAACCTTAGTATTACCTAGTGATTCAGCAATGGTAACCATTTCTTCGGTAGATAAATCGTTGCTAGTTAAATAATATGATACGTTATCACTAGTCCAGTACATCGAATTGGCGCTTTTGGCCGCTATAGTATCACTTAGCATAATAGGGTCACCATAAACAGGGATTATTTCAAACTCACTGGCTACACTTGCTACTTCTTCAATTAAAACGAAATTTTTGTCACCAGCAAAAGTTAAGATCATACGATTTCCTTCATCTGTATCAATTTCTTCGCTGTTGGATAAATATGTTTCGCTTGGGATGTATAAAGGATAGATTACGCTGTCTAATATGTTGCTGGATTTAGTATCACACTCTTCATTTTCACAGGCTTCGTTATTTGAAGGTGAATTTTGGTTTTCGCTTGTAGTATTAGAATTTTCATTATTTTCACTATTAGTTTGATTATTTGATTCATTGTTTTCTTGGGTTTTATTATTTTCGGTGTTTTCTTGAGGAGAATTATCTGTTGTTATATCAATTAAATCTTCTAATAAAAAGTCTTCTTCTTCTAAGCCTGCTTTTAAGTCTATACTTGAAAATACTACCTTAATGTTTATTATATCCTCGCTATCATAAACTTCTACTTTTTCTAAATTCATATCTTTATCAAAATATATTTTTTGATAGGTAAGGGAGGAGTTGTTGGGATAATTTACACTTGTTTTAATTACGTAATTTTTGTCTTGTTCTTCAACGCTCGCATTTTCATCATTCTTTATATCTTTTAACAAAGAAGATAAAATGTATGATTGACTACTATTTTGTGGCCATTCGCTTTGAAATTTGAAACTCTTGTTTAATGTGGGGGTAACAACATAAACCCCATCACTATTTTTCAAAATTATTTGTTCATGATTATTGGTTTGATTAACTAATGTTACTTTATAATAATCATCTTTTAAATAATTTGCTTCTA
>CALVHJ010000093.1 GCA_944327425.1 uncultured Bacilli bacterium | reverse complement strand
CCATATATTCAAGAATTAGTTAAAAAAGAACTTGGTCAAGAACCTAATAAGAGTGTAAACCCTGATGAAGTTGTTGCTATGGGTGCTGCTATTCAAGGTGGAGTTTTAACTGGTGAAGTTGAAGATATTGTCTTACTTGATGTAACCCCATTATCACTTGGACTTGAAACTTTAGGTGGCGTTATGACTGTCTTAATCCCAAGAAATACTACAATTCCAACCAGTAAATCTCAAGTATTCTCAACTGCTGCTGATAATCAACCAGCCGTAGATATTCATGTCTTACAAGGTGAACGACCAATGGCCGCTGATAACAAGACTTTAGGTAACTTCCAGTTAACTAATATACCTCCAGCTCCACGTGGTGTTCCTCAAATTGAAGTTAAATTCGATATTGATGCCAACGGTATTGTTAATGTTACAGCTAAAGATTTAGGGACTAATAAAGAACAGTCTATTACTATTACTTCATCAACTAATCTATCCGATGAAGAAATTGATAAGATGGTTAAAGAAGCTGAAGCTAATAAAGAAGCAGATGAAAAAAGAAAAGCCGAAGCCGACGTTAAAAACGATGCTGAATCAATGATTTTTGCTACCGAAAAAGCTTTAAAAGATTTAGGTGATAAAGTAGATGCCAAAGATAAAAAAGAAGCTGAAGAAAAACTAGAAGAATTAAAGAAAGCTATGGAATCTAATGATACAGATGATATCAAAAAGAAAACCGAAAGCTTAAATGAAGTAGCAATGCGTCTTGCAACTAAGGTTTATGAAGAAGCAGCTAAGAATAATGCTGATGCTAAATCTGATGATAAAGAAGCATCTTCAAGTGATAAAGATTCAAATGATGTTGAAGAAGCAAATTATGAAGAAAAATAAGTTCTAGGAAACTAGAACTTTCTTTAAGAGAAAGGAATTTTATGGCAAAATCAAGAAAAGAATATCCCGAAAATTTAAAGTGGAATTTAAAAGATTTATATGAAACTGAAGAACATTATATTAATGATTATGAATATTTAGAAAGTCATTTAAAAGACTATGCTAAATATCAAGGACACATTTTAGATAATGAAAATATTTTATGTGACTTATTAGCATTTGATACTAATTACTCTCGTAAATTAGAACAAGTCTATATTTATGCCCATACAAATAACGACAGTGATACAACCTGTGTTAAATATCAAGCTATGTATGGGCGTGCTCACCAACTTTTTGAAAAATACGAAGTTACTACCTCTTTCATTGTTCCTGAAATATTAAAAAGTGATTATTCTGTAATTGAAGATTATATTCATAAAAATAGTAAATTAAAAGAATATGAAAGAGTATTAAAAGAAATTTTTAGAAAGAAAAATCATACATTAAGTGATAAAGAAGAAAAAATCCTCTCAAGTCTATCTACAACTTTTAATACCCCAGACCAAGTGTATTCTTATCTAACTGATGCTGATATGAAATTCGGCATGATAAAAGATAAAGATGGCAACAAAGAGGTTTTAGACGAAAAAAGTTATCGTAAATATATTGAATCATCAAATCGCCGCGAAAGAAAAAATGCTTTTACCAAATTATTTACAACTTATAAATCGTTTAAAAACACTTATGCTAGCCTACTTGCTAATGAAGTAAATAATAATAATAAAATCGCGGAAATAAGAGGATATGCTAATGCTTTAAGTGCTTCTTTATATCGTCATGATATCCCTGCTAGTATTTATGATAATTTAATTAGTACTGTAAAAAAGAATATAGATCCTTTATCAAGATTTTGGAAACTTAAAAAGCATGCTTTAGGAGTTACTTCTCTTCATTTATATGATACTTATGCTCCAACAACCAAAGAGTCTACTAAAAAATATACAGAACAAGAAGCTGAAGAACTTCTATATAAGGCCTTAAGTGTTTTAGGAGATGAATATATAGAAGATTTAAAGAAGGCTTTTAAAGAAAAATGGATTGATTTTTGTCCTAATGACGGTAAAAGAAATGGTGCTTATTGTACAGCCTGTTACAATGTTCATCCTTATGTCTTATTAAGTTTTGATGGTTCGCTTAATAATGTCTCAACTCTTGCTCACGAACTAGGACATGCCATGCATTATTACTATGCTATTAATAATCAAGCATATCAAGATTATGGATATTCTATTTTTGTGGCCGAAGTAGCAAGCCAAGTAAATCAAATTTTACTAAGCAAATATTTAATTAGTAATACTTCTTTAAAAGAAGAAAAGAAATATTTAATCGATGATCTAATTAAAGATTTTAAAGCTACTATTTATCGTCAAACTATGTTTGCTGAATTTGAAAAAACAATTCATGAAAAGGCTCAAAATGGTGAAGTTCTTACTCATGAATACTTATGTAATCTTTATTATGAGTTAAATAAAGAATATATGGGTAAAAATATTGTTGTTGATGAGCTTATTAAGTATGAATGGTCGCGTATTCCTCACTTTTACATGAACTTCTATGTTTATCAATATGCGACAGCTTATGCTGCTGCGATTAAGATAGCTATGGATATTTTAGCAAAAAAAGAAGGAGCTCAAAAAAACTATTTACAATTCTTAAAACTCGGATGCACTAAAAGTCCAATTGAATCCTTAAAAGTAGCTGGTGTTGATATGACTAAAGAAGAAACCTTAAACGATGCTTTTACCTATTTTAATAATTTAGTAACCGAACTAGAACAATTATATAAGAAATGAGGTGTAAAAAATGAATAAAAAAGATTATTATGAAGTTTTAGGAGTCAGTAAGACAGCTACTGATGAAGAAATAAAAAGAGCTTTTCGTCGTCTTGCTAAAACCTATCACCCTGATAACAAACAAACTGGTGATGAAGCCAAGTTTAAAGAAGTAGGGGAGGCTTATGCAATTTTATCTGATCCCACCAAAAGACGCCAATATGATCAATTTGGTCATCAAGCCTTCACTAATAATGGTAATGCTGGTTTTAGTGGCTTTAGTGCTGAAGATATTGACTTAGGTGATATTTTCAGTGAAATATTTGGTAGTGGCTTTGGTGGCTTTAGTGGATTTTCTAATTTTGGGGGTCGCACAAGTTCCCGAACAACTTCTAAGAGGCCAAGAAAAGGAGCTGATAGTTTAGTAAATATCAATTTAAGCTTTGAAGAAGCCATAAATGGTTGTAAAAAAACTATTACTCTTGATTTAAATGAAACTTGTGATCATTGTCATGGAGCTGGTGGCTTTAATGAGCATACATGCTCTACCTGTGGAGGTTCAGGGCGAATTATTAGTGAACAAAGAAGCCTTTTTGGTGTTTTCCAAACCCAGACTACTTGTAATGAATGTGGCGGTTCTGGCAAAGTATTTAAAAATATTTGTAATGAATGTAATGGCACTGGTAATGTTAAAAAAAGAAAAGAAATTGAAGTGACCATTCCTGAAGGAGTCGATACTGGCTATCAATTAAGGATAAGTGGTAAAGGTTCAGCTGGAACTAATGGTGGGCCTAATGGCGATATTTATATTGAGTTTAAAGTTAGTCCTCATCCTTTATTTGCCAGAGAAGATGAAGACATTTACTTAACGGTACCCCTTACTATTACTGAGGCTATACTCGGCTGTAAAAAAGAAATACCAACATTATCAGGTAATGTAATATTAGAAATTAAACCAGGTACCAATTCTGGTGATAAAGTCAAATTAAAAGGTAAAGGTGTTAAAAAGATTAATTCTTTTGGTAAAGGTAATATGTATGTAATATATAAAGTTATTATTCCAAGTAGACTATCTATGAGTCAAAAAAGACTTATTAAGGAATTAGCCACCACTAATTTAGAAGATGAACCAGAATTTAAAGAATTTAAAAAATATTTATAGGCACATTAGTGTCTTTTTATCTTATAGAAAAATACACAAAATACGAATATTTTTAAAATTTGCTCTTGACGAACATATGTATTTGTGATATACTCCTTTTATAGTAAGGGGGATACATAATATGAAGATACATAAAGCT
>CALVHJ010000092.1 GCA_944327425.1 uncultured Bacilli bacterium | reverse complement strand
ATTTTTTAGGTACTAGCCATTTTTATTTGTATAAAAACGATTTTTTTGTAAATCTCCTGACATTGGAAACACCATCAATTTATAATTTTTTCTTGACAAAGTCATATAATAAAGATATAATGTTATAGAAATTAAAAAAGGAAAGCGAATTATATTCCACCTGATGAATAAGTGTTCATAGGTAAAAAGCCATAATAATAAATTATTAATGTGTTTTTTAAGGTGGAATATAATTATTCTGCCTTTTTGGAATTTTTGGAGGTGCGTAAGTATAGCAAGTGTGAATAAAGAGTTACCAATTAATGAGCAAATTAGAGTAGAAGAGTTAATGGTGATCGGCCCTAATGGGGAACAAATGGGACTAAAAAAACTAAATGATGCTTTAACTTTAGCAAGATATGCTGGTCTGGATTTAGTTTTGATGAGCGATAATGGTAAGATGGCTGTAGGAAAGATCATGGACTACAACAAATACCGTTATGAACGTCAAAAAAAATTAAAGGAACAGCAAAAGAAGCAAAGAGAAACAAATAAAGAGCTTAAAGAATATCGTTTATCGACGACGATAGATGTTCATGATTTTGAAACTCGTGTTAGAAATGCTAAAGAGTATTTGATAAAGGGACATCGAATTAAAGCTTTCATTCGTTTTAAAGGTCGGCAAATGGCTAGACCAGAACTCGGAGAGGAAGTATTACTAAGATTTGCGGAAAGTTTAAGTGACGTTTCGAGTATAGAAGCTAAGCCTAAATTAGATGGTAGACAAATATTTATGCTATTAGCGCCAAAAAACAAGTAGGAGGATTTATTATGGCAAATGGAAAACAAAAAACTCATAAAGCAAGTAGTAAAGTTTTAAAGAAAAAGAAAAATGGTACTTTAACTTACAAAAAGTCTAATGGCAATCATAAGACAAATAAAGATTCGGCAAAACAAGTACGTCAAAGAAGAAATAAAGGCGTTTTAGCTAGTGGAGAAGCTAGCAGATTAAAATCTGTTATCTAAGGAGGTTATTAAATGACAAGAGTTAAGGGTGGAAGTGTTTCCAAAACAAGAAGAAGAAAAGTATTAAAGGAAGCTAAAGGCTATTTTGGAAGCAAACATAGATTATATAAAACAGCACAAGAGCAAGTATTCCATAGTGGAGCTTATGCTTATAGAGATAGAAAACAAAATAAGCGTAATTTTAGAAAATTATGGATTACAAGAATTAATGCAGCTTGTCGTGAGAATGAAATTAGTTATTCTAAATTTATGAACGGTTTAACAAAAGCTGGTGTAGAAATTAATCGTAAAATGTTAAGTGAAATGGCTATTGATAATCCTGTTGCATTTGCTCAATTAGTTAAAATTTCTAAAGAAGCTTTAAATGGTAAAGTGCCAACTAAAACTACTAAGAGTGAGATTAAAAAAGAAGAAAAGAAAGTAGAAGAAAAAGCTTTAAAAGAGGAAGTTAAGGACTATGATAAAATGACTTTAGCTGAACTTAAAGCTTTGGCTAAAGAAAAAGGTATTAAAGGCTATTCTACAATGAAAAAAGATGAATTAATTTCGAATTTGAAATAATCACTATAAGTGATTTTTTTCAACTTATAACGGGGGAAGTATGAATTATTATGAAATGCTTAATGTTGATAATTTAGCAACATTAAAAGATATTAAAGTAGCTTTTTTAGTAAAGTTATCAGAAGTGTTAGATGAAGAAAATTGGGAAAATAAAGTTTTAAAAATTTTAAATGGGTACTTTACATTGACTAATTGTAGTTTACGAAAAAAGTATGATGCTATGAATGGAAAATATAGTGGCTTTTTGCTAAATACTAGTGGAGATAATGTATTAAGTATTGAAGAAGAATTGAGAGAAGAAGCTCAGTTTTCTCAGTTAGTAATTGATAATTTAAAATTAATTTTAAATAAATTTACTAAAAATATTTTTAAAAGTGCTAAAGCATTAGACGTTTTAAATAAATTAACGCAAATATATAAACAAGAAATGACGATTTTAAATTTTTATTATGAGAGTTTAAAGAAAGAAGATCTTAAGCGTTATAAGATCTACAAATAGATTTTATAATTAAAAGTGATTGAATTCAAAAGTAAGTTCCCGAAAATGAAGAGAAATAAAATATTATGAGTTATTTCCCGATTTTTCGGGGATTTTTTGATTCAAAAAACTTGAAATTTTTCTGATTTTGTAATAATATATTTCTTGTCAGGAATTTATGGCACGTGAAAAAGTGTACGATTTTTAGCCTTTTCGCGACTAAGTTCCCGTACATTTATTTAAACGGGTATAATGTTGGCTTATTTGCCAATGAAGAAACGGAAGAGTACCAAGTCTTCTGTTTTTTCATTGATTATTAGATTGATCATCAAGGTAAAGTTCTAATGTATTTAGTAAATCCAAAGTAATAGAAATCATTTCTTCAGCTTTATCTGTATCTAAATATGGATGTCTAATATAATAGGATAATTGAATGATTAAATCATGTATAACTAAAAAATATTGTGCATTCATATTACTTACCTAAAATACTTTCTATTGTTAAACTAACATCATCTGGTTTGATATGTTGATAATTTAATTTCTTAATTAACTCAGGGTATTTTTTCTTAGTTAACTCATAAGGAGTTTTTCCATCAAACTTATCTCTTGGAATATTGTTTATTGTTGTTTCTAATCTTTGTATTTGTTCTTTGGTTAAATCATTAAAAGATACTCCTTTTGGAAATACTCTTCTAATATATTCATGGTTTCTTTCAATATGTGCTTTTTGATAAGAACTATAAGGTTGACAATAAAATACATTACAAGTTTTCTTGCCAGTATTATAATCAAATTCAATATGTAAAGGATCTAAAAACTCAGAACCATTATCAGTTAAAACAATACGAAATACTTTAGAGAATAATTTAATTCCTAACTTCTTCTTTAAATCATCTATTTCTTTATTAACACAAGCGACATTCTTTTTGTCTAATAAACGAATAAACATAAATTTGGTGTCTCGAATTAAAATCGTAAGAAAAACTTTTCCACCTTGAGAACCTTCAACAGTATCCATCTCGTTAATATTCATTCTTGTGTGCTTGTTTGTGAACTCTAAATAATCTTCATAAGTTCTACCTTTAAGTAAAGCGTGTTTTCTTTTATAATCAGTGTTTTTATCTGTTTTCCTTTGTTTATATTTCACTTTTTTAGGAAGATCTAAATTACATAAAGATAAAACACCTAGATCAACATATTTATAAAAAGTAGTTTTACAAAAATATAAAATATCATTATGATGAGCATAAACTTGATTTACACTTTGTTTCTTATCTTTAATTAAAGGAACAATAGCATTTTCAATTTCTTCAATAATTTCTGGAGAAGCATCAATTCCTTTTCTAGAATCGGATAAAAGAAAATCATAATGTTCTTGAGCAATGTTAGCATTGTAATATAACTTATGTTTATTACAATATTGCTTGTTAGGACAGTGATTACAAACATAAGGTGGTTTAAGTAGTTTATCACAATGCTTTATTGCACTCAGGATTCCTTTTTGATCAAAAGAATCATAAAAATTACTTTTAATGTATCGATTTCTTTTAATTTCTTTAGAAATAGTAGTTCTATCTACTTGAATAGAATTACCAATAAAGGTAAAAGATTTATTTAAATTAATTAAGTATTCGATAGTAGAACGTTGTTCTTTATTCAAATGCTGATAATTTGTCATTATCAATGACCTCACTTTCTAATAAATGACAAATAAACCAACGGAAAATATAATAAGATAAAAAGAAAGAAAAATCAAATAATTGTTTTGTAAAATAAGGGTATAAGAAAATAACTACTTAGTAAAGGGTAAAATGAACTCTTCGAGCCCTTGACAAAGTAGCCATTTTCTTATTTATAGTCTTTAACAAAACAATAACCATATATCTAATTATTACGAAATATAGTTTTTATGACTAAATTCCCATAATCATTTAAACGGGAACTTAAATTTAAACTTAATG
>CALVHJ010000091.1 GCA_944327425.1 uncultured Bacilli bacterium | reverse complement strand
TATCGAAAGAGATTGTCTTGCTTGGGATGATATAGTAGATGATGAAAGTCTTATTAAATATACAACTGAATATATAAAAGAATATTTACATACAGAAATAAAAACGAGAGGATATTCTCCTCTAGCTAAAATAAAAGAGACATATGAAATAGATTCAATAATCTATCCAATGCCTCAAATACTAAAATTGTAGTCCCACCACAAACTACAACAATAGTATAACCTATTTTCCTAAAAATAGCAAAAATTCTTTGATACTTTCTTATAAGAAAGTATTCTAGCAAACCTTTCCTGGCTTCTTTGATTCCTTTCTTTTCCATAAAAGAAAGGGATGCCTGCACGGCGAGTGCAAATAAGAAAGAAAGGAATATAACTATGATTATATTATTAAGAATTAAATTACTTTTAGTAGATTTAAAACTAAAGAGATTACAAAGGCAATATAATAAATTACTAAATAAATATAAAAAAGAATATTTTAGATTCTAAATTTACTTTTAAATTAGCAAAATTTCAAAAAATCGCCATACGATGATTATTTAACTTTGCTATTTTTAGTCACTATGTCTTGACAAAAAATCATAAAAAAGAAAATAACTTATTGATATTTAATAAAAAATTAGATATAATATAAATGTTAGAAAGTAAAAGGAGGAATATTATTCATGAAAGAAGCGACTGGAGAACTAAATATGACTGTAGTTACAGTAGTTGCCATAGCAGCCGTAGCAGCATTCTTCTATGCGTTTGTTTGGCCTGGTATTAAGGCTAGTATAGAGGCTAATACTTATTGTGCCATGGCTCAATGTGACTCATGTGATGGCTCAGGTGCTGGACGTACTTGTACAGGATGTGCAGCTATTCAAAATGGTTCGACTGTTTGGAGTGGAACTTGTACTTATAAGTAATAGTAAAAGTTTAATTTATATTTAATCAAAATATAAATATGCTTGTCTAGTAAAAAGGGTTAACTCTTAAAGTTAAACTTTTTCTTATAAGTAGATTATTTTAAGAGGAGGTAGAAGAAATGAAGGAGTCAATGGGTGAGCTTAATATGGCGGTTATTGTCGTTATTATAGTGGCGATGTTGTCCCTTTTTTTCTTTTATTTTATTTGGCCTAATATTCAAAATAATTTTGCGGAAAATACAAGGTGTAATGAAGCAATATGTTTAAAAGAAAATGTTAGTGAAGATGGTAAATCAGTTAGATGTACGATTAAGGGTACAGATACGGAAATTACCTGTGCTTGGAAGGGATAATTAGGTGGTATAATGAAGGAATCGATTGGTGCTTTTTCTTTATTTAACATAGTTATTGTATTCGTGCTTATTTTTGCTGGTTACATAAGTATGTCAATTAATTATTCTAAAGCTTATAATGTTAAAAATGAATTATTAAATATAATTAAAAATCAAGGGGGAGTATGTTCATCATCCAACCGTAATAGTGAATGTTATGCTTTTTCACAACAAGTTACCGATTATTTTCAAGAAGCTAATTATCGAAGTACTGGGGTTTGTGAAGATGGTTGGGTAGGATATAATAGGGAAGGATTGCTTGATAGTAGTAATTCAGCTTTTTGTGTAAAAGCTATAGAGGTTAGATCAAATACGGAACTTCCTAATGCTGTTTATTATCAAGTTAAAGTTTTTTATCAACTTGATTTGCCTATTATTAGAAGCTTTTTTGAATTTTCTATAACTGGTGAGACAGGAAGAGTTTTTGAACCTAATGAATGTGCACAGCAACCTAGTCAATATGAATGGTGTAGGTGATTAACTTATGAGACAAACGATAGGTGGAACATGGCTATTAGGCATAATGATATTATTTATTTTACTATTTGTAGGATTTATTATTTTGACGCTTAATTATGCTAGAGCAGTTAGACTTAAAAATGAAATAGTATCTATTGTTGAAAGATATGAAGGGTTAAATGAAAATTCGTTAGAGTTAGTTAATAATTATTTGTCTTATAATACGTATTCTTTAATGGGAAACTGTACGGGAGATACTGCTGTACAAGGTGTTTATGGTGCTACAAGTTTAGAAAATGCTGAACTTGAAGAAGCAAGACCGGGAGCTAACTATTATTATTGTGTTAGTAAACATGACGGAACGAATACAACAAATTATTATCAAATAACAATTTTTTATAAGTTTAATTTACCAATAATAGGTGATGCCGGTAGATTTACGATTAGAGGAACGACTAGTAATTTTCAGTCAAATGATAATTCTAGATATTGTTATTCTGTTGATGGAACATGTATTCGGGGTAGTTCGAACAATAATTATGGTAATAACAGTAATAATAATAGTAATAATAATAGCAGTAATAATTCCAGCAACAATAATACTTATACTGTGTCTTTTGATTTAAATGGCGGTACAGGACAAATAACTTCTCAAATTGTTGAAGCAGGAGATTCAGCAAGTAGACCTTCTTCGCCTTCAAGAGATGGCTATACTTTTTTGGAATGGCAATTAAATGGAAGAGAATATAATTTTAATACTCCTGTTATTCAAAATATTACTTTAATTGCTACATGGGAAGCGGCTTCTAGAGTACCAACAAGAGATGAAATTCAAGGCTTTATTATATGGAATGATAAGTATTATAAATGCAATAGGGGTGATACTCCTGTAAGGTATTGTATGTATGGTTATACTTTACGACCAGAGTATGCAAATGATCGAGAATTATTTACAGAAGAAGTGTTAAATGATTGGCAAATAGCTAAAGGAATTACATTTACAGAAGAGGAAAAAGAAGAATTCAGAAGGAATTGGAGATAGTGCTATGAATGTAATAGTTTCAAATAAATATCAAAACATGTTAGCAACATTAGATATAGATGTTATTAAAAGTATTAATGGAGAATTTGAGGTTGAGGAATTAGTTAATATTTTTACTAATTTCTATTTTAATAAGATGATTATTGATATAACAGCGATAAAAGGATATCAAAATATTAAGAATATTCAAAAGTTATCTGTTAATTTTGATACTAGTAAGCTAATACTTTTATTAGATGATTCAGCGATGGTTAATAGTGGTAGTTATTTATCACAATTAGTTTCGATGGGAATTTATAATTTTACAAGAAATATAAATGCTGTTAAATTTTTAATTGATAATCCTAATTCATATAAAGATGTAGCATCATATCATAATCTTAATGGGGAAGAAAGTAATGAACCTGTGGAGTTTGATGTTTTTTCAGGAACTGGTAGTGGAGGACTTAGAATAGTTGGCTTTCGAAATGTTACTAGTCATGCTGGAGCAACAACTCTCGTTTATATGTTAAAAAAGCATTTAGAAGTTGCTTATAATGTGGTAGCGATAGAAGTAGATAAAGAAGATTTTAAATATTTAAATGATAAAAGTTTAAAGTCAACTACAACTTTAGATTTGGCTTATAATATTGCTAATAATCCGGATGCCGAAGTTATCTTAATAGATCTTAATGATTCTAATCAGATTAATTTGTGCAATGATATGATATTTTTAATTGAACCAGGATTAATTAAGCTTAATAAGCTTATTAGATCAGATCGGGAAATATTTGAAAAACTTAAAGATAAAAAAATAGTTTTAAATAAAAGTATTTTAAATGAAAGAGATATTAATGATTTTGAACGTGAAGCTAATACAAAAGTTTTTTTCAATATACCTTATTTAGATGATAAAAAAGAACATGAACAAATATTAGATGATTTTTTAGTAGCTTTAGGATTTTCGAGACTTAATGGTAGTAATTCAGGTAAAGCTAAATTGTTTAATATATTTAAGTAAAAGATGTTGGTTTAGAACTGATATCTTTTTTAAATGCAGTGACACTATTCGACAAAGGTTACTCTTTCTTTATGATATATTTATATAGGAAGGAGTATCATATGCCTACAAAGACATTTGTAAATCTTACTGATGATGTATGTTTTAAATATATTTTTAGTAAGGAAGAAATATTAAAAGACTTTATTAATTCTTTCTTTGCCTTTATTAAT
>CALVHJ010000090.1 GCA_944327425.1 uncultured Bacilli bacterium | reverse complement strand
TTTTTAAAAAAATAATTGACTTAGAGGACACTTTAAGGTATATACTGGTAATATAAAGGAGGAATTGATAAAATGAAGCAGACAGCAGGAAGAGATCGTTTGGGTGATTTAGCACCTAAATTTGCTGAATTAAATGATGATGTATTATTTGGAGAAGTATGGAGTAGAGAGGATAAGTTATCATTAAAACATCGTTCAATGATTACGATATCTGCTTTAATGGCGATGGGTATTGCAGATAGTTCTTTAAAGAGTCATTTAGAGTTAGGACGTAGAAATGGTATATCAAAAGAAGAAATTGTGGAGATGGTAACACATTTGGCTTTTTATGTAGGTTGGCCTAAAGCATGGGCTGTATTTGGATTAGTTAAAGAGGTGTATCAAGATGAAGAATGAGTATTTAAAAGATAATGGTGTATTTCCAACAGGAGAGGTTAATCCTTTTGGCAAGTATTTTATTGGAACTAGTTATTTAAATATGCTTACAACAGAAGGAGTAGGTATTGGTAATGTAACTTAATGATTATTCCGGGTGCTGTTCATACGGATTTATACGATAATTTAGATGTAATACCATTTGATAAAATAGTGGAATTCTTTAAAGTTAATTTAAAATAACATTTAGAAAGGAAAGAAAAAGTGAGACCGATTATCATTTATTATTCATATGGAGGAAATACAAAGAGAATTGCAGAGGATATTCATGAGAAAAAAGGGTATGATATAACGGAAATAAAACCAGTTGTGCCTTATACTAGTGATTATCAAAAGTTAGTAGATCTAGAAGAAAGTAAAATGAGCCAAGAAGAATTAGTCGAAATTGAACCTATCAATATTGATTTAAGTAATTATGATACCATTATTTTGGGTACTCCTGTTTGGTGGTATACCATGACTCCGCCTATTAGAACATTTTTGAAAAAGTATGATTTAAGTGGCAAAAAAATTGTGCCATTTGCTACTAATGGAGGATGGTTGGGAACGACTTTTGATGATATTAAGAAATATACTCCTAATAGTGAAGTAGAAAAACCAATTAGTATAAAGTTTAATGAAAATACTTTAGTAACTAATACGGAAGAGATAAATAAATGGACAAATGAGATAGAACTATAAGGTAAAACTTATGGTTTTTCTTTACATTAAAAGATTTTATGGCTTTTTTTGGAACTAGGGAATATGTTATAATAAGGGCATGGGTGATGTTTATGCAAAAAGTTATAAATAAGACAACTATTAATTATGAGTATTTTAATAATGATAGTAATATTAGTTTAGTATTTTTGCATGGATGGGGGCAAAATATTGAAATGATGATGATGCTTGCCAAACCTTTTATAACAAAGTATAATGTTTTAGTTTTAGATTTGCCGGGTTTTGGAGCTAGTAGTGAGCCAGATTATGCATGGAGTTTAGATGATTATGCCAAGATGCTTAATATACTAATAAAAGAGTTGAAGTTAGATAATATTATTTTAATAGGACATTCTTTTGGCGGTAAATTAGCTTTAGTTTATGCTTTAAAATATGAAGTAAAAAAGCTGGTATTACTTGCTAGTCCTTTTAGAAAAAATATAACAAAGCCTACTTTAAAAATGCGTTTTTATAAATTTGTTAAAAAAACACCTGGTTTAAGATTAATGGAAAATTTTGTTAAAAATAAAGTGGGTTCAGTTGATTATAGGAACGCAACACCAATGATGAGGGCTATTTTAGTTAAACATGTCAATTTAGATTTAACAGAAGAAGTGGCAAAAATAAAGTGTCCAACATTACTAATATGGGGAACTAATGATGAGGCGGTTAGTTATGAAGATGCTCTTAAGTTGGAAAAATTAATACCTAATGCTGGTTTGATTACTTATGAAGGAGCTACCCATTATGCTTATTTGGAAAGATTAAAGCAAACTATTAGAGTATTAGCTAGTTTTATAGGAAGTGATGAGTTATGATATGGTTTATTTTAAGTTTAATACCAAGTTTTATTTATTTATTTTATAAATCCCAAAAAAGTTTACAAATGTTACAACAAAATTGGTATGATGATGGTAATAGGTATTTAAAATGGTTGTTTAATAACTTAGGTAGGGTATTAGGAAATATTGATGTATTAATAATATTATTAGTTTTTTTTAATAGATATGTAGGGTTGGTTTTTGGTTTGTTTTATGTAATAATGTTTATTTTAAATTATTTTTTTAAAAAACAAGAACAAAACAAAAAGCCGCTTGTTATTACAAGTAGAGTTAAAAGATTATATTTAAGTATGTATTTATTACTTATTTTGTTAATTGCTATTTTAGGTTTTAGGGATATTAAGTATTTAAGTATATATTTAGTTGTAGGTATATTTATATATTTAAATTGGTTTATTATTTTAATTGTTAATTATATAAATAAGCCAGTAGAAAAGTTGGTGTTTAATTATTATAAGAAAAAAGCTAAAATTAAGTTAGAAAGTATTCCGGGTTTGAAAAAAATTGGTATAACGGGTTCTTATGGAAAAACATCGGTTAAAAATATAGTTAATGAAATATTAAACGTAAAATATAATAGTTATGCAACTGAAAAAAGTTTTAATACGATGAAGGGACTTATGTTAGCTATAAATAATAAATTAGATAAATATACTGATGTGTTTGTGGCAGAAATGGGAGCTTTTAAAAAAGGGGAAATAAAAGAAAAAGCGGAGTTTATTAAGCCTGATTATGGTATTTTAACGGTAGTTGGGACCTCTCATTTAGAAAGTTTTAAATCAAGAGAAAATATTAGAGATGCTAAATTTGAACTTATAGAAGAACTTCCGAGTACGGGGGTTGCTATATTAAATATGGATGATCCTTATCAAGTAAGTTATAAATTAAAAAATAAATGTAAAGTTGTCTTTGTTTCTTTAAATAATAAAGAGGCGGATTTTTATGCTAAAGATATAGTTATGGATAATAAAGGAATGAAGTTTAAAGTTTATTTTAAAGATCTTAAAAAGGATTATGAATTTGAAACTAAACTTTTAGGTAAACACAATGTTAGTAATATTTTGTGTGGAATAGCTATAGGATATTTATTTGGTTTAAGTATGGAAGAAATAAGTTTGGGAGTTAAAAAAATTCAGAGTATTGAGCATAGATTAGAATTAAAAAAATGGCATAATATTTATTTAATAGATGATGCTTATAATTCTAATCCAGTTGGGGCTAAAATGGCTTTAGATGTTCTGAGTTTAATGCCTGGTAAAAAAATAATTGTAACACCGGGAATGATAGAACTAGGAAGTGAACAATATAATTATAATAAAGAATTTGGTCTTAATATAGCAGCTCTATGTGATGAAGTTATATTAGTAGGTAAGGAACAGACTAAAGCGATTAGAGATGGCTTAAAAGAAGCAAATTATAATGAAAAAAACATATGGGTTACTAATAATGTAATGGATGCTTTAAATAAGTTAGCGAGTATTAAAGAAGAAAATACTTATGTGTTACTTGAAAATGATTTACCAGATATTTTTAATGAATAGGAGTGATTATATGTTAAAAATTGGTGTTATATTTGGGGGAGAAACAGTTGAGCATGAGGTTAGTATTATTTCAGCTTTACAAGCAATAAGTAATATTGATAAAGAAAAATATGAGGTAGTGCCATTATATATTTCTAAAGAAAGAATTTGGTATACGGGTGAAGTCTTAAAAGATATTAATTTTTATAAAAATTTTGATAGAAGTCAAGTTAAGCAAGTGGTTCTTTATAAGAAAAATAAAGAATTTAGAGTTAAAAGTGTTGATGGAATATTTAATCGGGATATAACTTGGATTGATATAGCTTTACCGATTGTTCATGGTAATAATGTTGAAGATGGCTCTTTAATTGGTTATTTGGATACGTTAGGAATATGTTATGTGGGATCAAGAGTTTTAGGAAGTAGTATAGCTCAAGATAAAGTAGTTATGAAAGAAGTTATGGCCTATAATAATATACCAGTTGTAGATTATACTTGGTTTTATGACTATGAATATATTCGTAATAAAAAAGAGGTCTTGAAAAAAATTAAAGAGGTAGGTTATTCGGTTGTTGTTAAACCCGCAAATTTGGGTAGTAGTGTGGGAATAATTTAT
>CALVHJ010000089.1 GCA_944327425.1 uncultured Bacilli bacterium | reverse complement strand
ACATATGAAATGATTGTAAGTTCTTTAAATGCTGTAAAAAGTGAATTAGTATTAGAAACAAGTGGCTTAACACCGGAAGAGATTGCGGCTTTATCTAGTCCAGTAGAAGTAAATGAAAGAGTATTAAATGCTGATGCTCAAAATAATGAGGCAAAACAAAATGTTGGTTCTATTGTAACAACTGTTTTGATAGTTCCGTTTTTTATCTTAATTGTTACTATGGTTCAAATGTTGGGAGCAGAAATTAATGATGAAAAAACAAGTAGGGGAATGGAGATAATTATATCAAGTGTACCTGCTAAAATTCATTTTATATCTAAAGTAGTAGCGGCTATATCATATGTTTTAATTCAAGGAATATTGTTACTTGCTTATTCGGGAATAGCAATGTTACTTAGAAATGTTTTGGCAAGTAGTACCACTGTTACATCTAGTGGTATGTTTAGTGAAGTAATAACTATGTTAAGTGATGCTGGTATATTTAGTTTGTTAGCTAAGGGAAGTATAATTTTAATTATATTATTTGTTGCTAGTTTCATTGCTTATGCTATTACTGCCGCAATACTAGCAAGTATGACAACAAATATTGAAGATTTTCAACAACTTCAAACTCCACTTATGATTATTATGCTAGTTGGCTATTATGTAGCCTTAATGGCAGTGATGTTTGATGGTTCGGTATTTATTCATGTTCTAGGATATATTCCGTTATTATCAGTTATGGTTGCTCCAACTCTTTATCTTATAGGAGAAATGAGTTTATTGTCGCTTGCCTTATCTACACTTTTAACAGTTGTAGTAACTTATTTCTTATATAAATACGGACTTAGAATTTATAAAGTGGGAATACTAAATTATTCTTCTAGTAAATTATGGAGAAAGATGTTTAAATCGCTTGGAAATAAAGAATAAAGATGACTTTAAATAGCCATCTTTAATTTTTCTTTTTTAATTTCTTTAAGGTATCTCCGATGTTTTTAACACTTACATTACTTACAGTGTACCAACCATATTCAGTCATTTTTTGATATAAATTGTGTTGAAGTTTTAAAGTTTCTTCTAAACCGTAATGTAGAGTTTCATGTACTTGTTTATTTGATGCTTCAAGTGTTCCGTGAACATAGACTTCCATATTGCTTTTAAGAAGTAAAAGAATATTTTCCATTAATAATTGATCGTTCATTTAGTTTCACTCTCCAGTAAATTCATAAGTTTTGCCTCAATTGCTTGATGTTTTTTTAATTCACTTTTCATAAAGCTTTTTAAATTTTTATCTTCAAGTAAATTAATTGTTTCTAAAACAATCGCTTTAACATTCTTTTCATGGCCTATAGCATCTTCAACATATAATAACTCTTTTTCTGTCATGATATTCTCCTTTCAATAGTAGTATTACCAAATAAAAATAATTTAAACAAAAAAATAAGAGGGTAACTCTTATTTGTTATAAGCATTAACAATATTAGTAAATATTGTTTGTAAGTTTTTAAGACCAACTTCATCAGTTGCTTCACATCGCATTGTAATATTTGGACCCGTATTACTAGCTCTAACTAAAGCCCAGCCGGTAGAGAAATTTACTCTAACGCCATCAACGGTATTTAATGACCATCTTTGAGATTCACAAAACTCTTTAATTTTATCTATTACCTCAAATTTAGTTTCATCACGACTTGGAAATTTAATTTCGGGAGTACTATAATATTTAGGAATATCAGCTTCTAATTCACTTAGCTTTTTGCTGGTTTTACTAAGAATTTCAAGTAATCTTAATCCGGCATAAATACCACTTCCTATATCACTTATTTTATCACGAAAATAGAAATGGCCAGAGTATTCTCCACCGAATGGTAAATCATCTTCTTTTACTTTAGCTTGGGTATAGCTAGCCCCAGTTCGATAACAGATGGGAGTACCACCTAATCTTTTTATTTCATCTTCTAAAGCTTTAGAACATTTAACATCATAAAGAAAAGTCTTGTTTTTAACAGTATTAATTATATTTCGGATAATTAAGATCATAAAGTGTTCACTAGGTACAATTTCACCACGTTCATTAATAATGCCAAGTCTATCACCATCACCATCAAAAGCGAGACCACAATCGGCTTTTTTAGCAAGAACTGTCTTTTTTAAACTCTCAAGATTAGCTTCAACGTTAGGATCAGGATGATGATTAGGAAAACGTCCATCATTTTCTTCAAAAATTATATCAAAATCAACATTAACTTTTTCAAATATTTTCCGAGCAATAATAGATGTTGTTCCATTACCAAGATCAAGAACAACTTTTCTTTTTCGACGACCAAATTCTACTCCATATCTTAAGTATTCTACATATTTTTCGGTTATATTACCACTTGATACGGTACCATTTCCGGTTTGAAACTGACTAGCAAAAGTATATTTCTTAAAATCTTCAATCATCTCACCTCTGGCATTAGCTAAATTATCAAAAGAAAATTTAAAACCGTTGTCATCACCGGGATTATGACTAGCAGTGATCATAATACCAAATAAATTATGGATAAAACGAGCATAATAGTGCATTGGTGTTGTCGTAAGACCATAATTATAAACGTTTAGGCCACTATCAGTAATACCTTTAGTTAGATAAGCAGCAAGGGTAGGGCTAGATAACCTGTTGTCATAAGAGACAATACAAGTTGTCTGATTAAGTTTTTCCTTTAAATAGCTGCCATAACTGCGACCGATGGTGTAAGCAACCGTTTCATTAATTTCATCAGGATATTTTCCTCTTATATCATATTCACGAAATATATTTGGATTCATATATAACCTCTTTCTATCTTTTAATATCATATCATAAAATTTTGGATAATTCAATTGCTTATCTATCAATAATATGTTATAATTATTAAAGATTTAGTGTTTTTTGTGGTGTGAAAGTGGGGACTAATATGAATACAGACTATTTAGAAAATGTTAGAAGTAGACTACTTGCGATGATAGATGAGGCAGAAAAGTTGTCAGCAGAACAAATAGAAGGGATACCGGGAACAAGTATATTAGTAAAAAGAGGTAGTGCTAATGATTTTGCGAGTTTAGCTCATAGTTATTTTGAACTTAAAAACAATCAGTTTGCTGATGGTAATTATTTGGAAGAAGTTTATCAAGAATTAATGGATATAAGAAATAAAAAGATAAATGATGATTTAGAAAGAGAAGAAGAAAGACAAATGTCAGTTGCTTATGATTTATATGCAGAAAATCATAATAGTATAACTAAGTTAGGATATTTAAATACCAGTTTAAAAATAAATCTTGATGATCAAAAAAAATATAAGAATGCTTTAGACAATAAAGTGTTTGATGAAAAAGAATGGGCAGAAAGAACTAATTTACTTAGAACTTTAGAGTCTTTAAGTAAAAGTGAGCTTGCTATTAGAAAAGATATCGCTGTTATTAAAGATCAGGTTAATAGTAAAGTAAAAGAAGTTATTGAAGAGGAAATACAAAGAATTAGAGATAATTATCGGCATGATAGACAAGGTTTGGAAATTGCTTATGGAATGAAGGATGGCGTATCTATTTTAGCTAAAGATAAAACTTTGTATGATGATTTGTGTTATTTACTAAATGCTCTTAATAAGGTTAATGAAAAATATGATATTATATGTGTAGATAATATTCTTTGTGTTAATCCGAATCAAGAGGCAGCGGTTAAAGAGTGGATTAAGAGTATTAATATATTTAAGTTGATGAATAAACCCCAGAAGAAAAAACAAGAAGAAAAAGAGATTAAAAAAGTTAATGCTGATTTAATTAAAGAAATATCTAAGGAATTAGATCGTTTAAGAGAACAAGGTAGTGAAGAAGCGACTAAAGAATATAATAAATTAACGGAAATATTAACGTATCTTAATAAAGCAAACTATGCTAGTTATGTAACTCCGGTTTGGGGAGCATATGTTGAAAATAAAGATAAGTATATTTTTGAAAATTTGATTAAAGATTGTGCTTTCTTTCAAAAGTATAATCCCGATGCAAAAATGCTAGAAGAAAACAAAAAGCTAGTAAGAGAATTAAAACAACAATTATTAGAATTACAAAATAATGTAAAAAATTATAAGGGGGATACTAATCCAGATTTAGTTTTAGTAGGTGATACACCTATATTAGAAAGTGATGTACCAGAATATCACCGGATACTGGCGATGATTAGTATGTTAGAAAACTCAAAAGAAAACTTGATTCCGGTAGCAGGAGGCGGAAATGTTTCTTTAGAATATTTAGATAAATATAAAGAATTAGTCGGTATT
>CALVHJ010000088.1 GCA_944327425.1 uncultured Bacilli bacterium | reverse complement strand
TGTGGTTCGGGTAAAAAGTATAAGAATTGCTGTGGTAAATAGCTTATAAAATAAGGGTTTGCGAAGGTTTTAAAAATCAAAAAATCATAAAAAATAGTCGATTTGTTTCCATTTTGTTTCCAAAATTAAAAAAGATGTTACCAAAACCTCTGAAAAGCCTTATAAAATAAGGGAAAAATTTTTGGAAACAATTTTGTAAACAAAAAAGTTAGCATTCATTTGCTAACTTTTTTGTTAAAGATAACTCCGTTTACATAAAGTAAGGAATTGTGTAATGAGAAAAGTAAATGTAGTAAAAAGAGGAAAGGTATTTCAGTATAAGTTTGAAATTGCTCCCCAAGGTGGGAAAAGAAAATTCAAAAGTAAATCTGGATTTAAAATGTAAATGTCAACATCAAAACTTAAAAATATGTCAAAGTTAAAAACTTATAATTTTTATTACTAGCACATTCTCAATATTTAAGGAAAATTATATTTCTACCTGCCGGTGGCTTTACTTCTTTTATGAAAAAGAAGTAAAACAAGAAACCAGCAGTGTTATAAGTCTATCTCGCCGATAGGCTTTCTTTCTTATAAGAAAGAAACAAAGAATTTTATTCATTATATTTATTTGTTCTTGAGTCAGATTCTACAATTTTATCTTTAATTCTATAAAAATTACCTGTAATTCTTATAATATGTGAATAATGAAGTAACCTATCTAATACTGCACTTGCTAAAGTATTATCACTAAATACTTCCCCCCCCATCTTGAAAACGGCATATTTGTTGTTACAATTGTAGATTTAGTCATATATCTTTTAGCAATTAATTGAAATAATAAATTAGATCCTTGATGGTCTACAGGTAAATAACCAATTTCATCTATTATTAACAATTTATACTGTGCTAAATGTTGCAATTGCTTATCTAATCTATTTTCTTTTTGTGCTTTATTTAATTTTGTCATAAGATTATGACAAGTAATAAAGTAAACATTTTTTCTATGTTTAGCTGCTTCTATCCCTAAAGAAACTGCTAAATGTGTTTTACCAACTCCAGCAGTTATATAAAGACTTATATGATAGTAGTGCTATGGAGTACTGGAAAGATGAAGGAAATAATAAAAGAATGCAAACATATCATAAAATATCTAATCTATTAAAGGTGTTAAGGATATTTATATTAATGTTTTCTCTATTTATATTTGTATTATTAATTACTCAAAGTATTATATATTTATCTGGAGTAACAATATTTAATGTGAATATGATTATATATTTAATTACCGATGTATATAATGTAATGATTATAATGCTTATTTTTGGATTGATATTTATGATAATTAAGAAAAAATTAAATGAAAAAGAATTATTAATAATGTTTGTTATAGGATTTTTATTATTACCAGAAATCCTTCTATTAGTTGTACATTTTGCAGTATTTGGTAGTTTTATGTTTAGCTTTTATTATATGGTTATCCTTATCATAGTAATGATTTTAATTAATCATCTTATTACGAGAATAGATGAATTATATAATATTGCTACAGGTAGTAATGAATTAAAGATGAAAGAAAAAATAGACGAAATATTATTTGGAGAAGAACCAATTAAGAAAAAAAGAATTGCTATAAGAAAATTAGGCAAGTTAGGTTTAGATAAGAAATTTATCAGAATGTTCTTAAAATTATTAGAATATATTGGTGAAATTTAAAAGGATAACTCAAAAATTATCCTTTTATCATGCCTTTATAATATTTAAAAGCGATTACTCTAGTAGCAGTCTTATCAATTAATTTATCAGAAATTTCACCATTATTAATAGCTTCTTTAATTGCATTTATACTGCTTTCATAATCAGTAGTAATAATTAAATCATTCCCACTTAAAACAGCTTTAACAGTAGATGATTTAACATCACCGATTGCCCCCATATCTAAATCATCAGTTATAACTATGCCCGTAAAATTAAGATTATCCCTAAGCAAATTATGAACCTTATAAGATAAAGAAGAAGGTAAATCAGAATCTATACTACTCACTATATTATGACTAACTAAAATAGATAAAGCCCCTTCATCAATACCAACTTTAAAAGGAGGTAAATCATTATTTAAAATATCATCATAACTTCTATTATCCAAAGAAGTTCCTTGGTGAGTATCAGTATTATTACCATAACCAGGAAAATGTTTCAAAGTATAAGTAACACCCAAACCATTACTAGATTTAATAACCGTTTTAACATATTCGCTAGTCTTATCAGTGTTTTCACCAAGTGTTCTTGAATACATATAGTCATTAGGGTTAGTAGATACATCAGCAACAGGCGCTAAATTCAAATTAATACCAAGTTCATAAAGTAATTTACTTTTTTTAATAGTATCTTCCTTGATTAAATCAAAACCACCAGATAAATAAAGTTCCCTAGGGGATTTAAAAGGTTCATTAGCTAAGTTAGAATTAGTACTAATTCTATTAACCTTACCACCTTCTTCATCTACTGCAGTTAAAATAGGCGTTTTAGCCACATTTTGATTATCATTAATCATTTTAATAACTTCATCTTTAGTTTTATCATTAAAATCTTTCGCATAAAACACATAACCACCAAATTGATATTTTTCTAAAACATCGGTCTGATTTTCGGATGGATATCTAACAAGTAAAATTTGTCCAATTTTCTCATCCAAACTCATATTTTTTACTTTTTGATAAGAAATATTATAATAATCTTTAAAAATCCCATTATCATTAAAAGCTAACGGAAAATCATCATCAGAAATAATTTCATAATCATTTAAATTACTAATATCATCATAAGTTTTTATCATATCACCAGGATTTAAACCAGATATATTTTTTTCATATATAATTCCTTTATTATCTTGAATTAAAAGAAACTCATCATTTTTACCAATAACAAAAGCATAATTCAATGTATCTTCTTGAACATCTTTAACTACTTCTTTTTCATTACACCCACTTAATAAAAATAATACCAAAAATAAAATTAAAAACCTTTTCATATTCATTTTCCTTTCAAAAATATTATACACCAAATATAAATATTCATGCATAAAATACTAAGTTAAAAATATAGAATATTGAAAAGTTGTAAATATAGCTTTATTTTTAAGATGTTGAATTTTGTTTTATACTAGTATAGATATTAAATTTAATTGGTATTTTAAGTGCAAATATTTAATTATCAATAGTAAATTAAAAATTATTAAAAAGCTCATTTACGTTTAAGTTCCGGTAAAATTTTAAATAATGAATAAAAAAGATGAATCCTGTGGAAAAGAATTTATACTTCTCATCTGTTGATGATAGTTATAATTTGTTTTTAAAAGAAAATAGTATCTCAAAATGTAGTTTAGCATACATATTTGTAGGAAAATATGTTGAACAAAATGTACAGATAATGGAATTTATAAAAATAGAAAATGGGAACTTAGTACCAAAAGATGTATTAGAAAAAATGAAATATTATCAAAATTAATATAAGGTTAAAACAGTAGATTTAAGGTGCTACTGTTTTTTCGTATAAAATAATAATGATCAAAGAGAAAGGAAGATGATAAGATGATCAATATTAGGAAAAGAGGAAATGTATATCAGTATTGTTTTGAAGCAGGAAAAGTAAATGGAAAAAGAAAACAAATTACTAAATCAGGTTTTAAAACTAAAAACGAAGCATATTTAGCAGGACAAAAAGCCTATGATGAATTTATAAATGGAGAAAAAGTAAATGAATATGAAATGTTATATTCTGAATATTTAGATTATTGGATGAAAGAATATTTTGAAGTAAATTATAAATATTCTACAGCAAAAAGGTATAGAGAATCTTTTAGTAATATTAAAAAAGAATTAGGTAATTATAAATTATCAAAATTAACATTATATATTCTTAATCAAGCATTATTAAAATTGTATCAAACATCCAATAAGAAAGAGGCATTAAGAAATTATCAAAAAGTAATTAAAAGTTCTTTAAGAGATGCAACTTATTATTTTGGATTTATTAAAAATAATCCAGCGGGTGACTTACAAATACCTAGAGTATTATCATTTGAATTAAAAAAATGATATAGGTCACATTTATACTAATGAAGAAATAAAAATTATCTTGAATAGATTTAAAGATAATAAAGTGTTTATATGTGCATTTCTTACTGCTTGTTATACAGGAATGAGAACAGGAGAGGTATTTGCGTTAACCTGGGATGATATTGATTTAGAGAATAGAATTATAAAAATAAATAAAACTGTATATGCCAAAGATAACGAGAAAAAAGGTAGATGGTATTTAGGTACAACTAAAACAGTTGGAAGTTGTAGAGAAGTTTATATTTGTGACACTCTGTATTTAGTACTGTGTAATTATAAAAAATTACAAAATAAGTACAAAAAAGAGTATGGAAAGAAGTATAAACAATATGTATTAGAAGAAGTAAGAAATAAGTATGGTAAGTTAATAGAATATAA
>CALVHJ010000087.1 GCA_944327425.1 uncultured Bacilli bacterium | reverse complement strand
TGACAGCCAAAAACCTTGCTTGTGCAAGGCAAACTTCGGCTCTAAAGTGTTGCTGTGTTGACACAAAGCAACCCCGGCTTCGTTCGTATTGGTGAGACTTTAGGAACCAAAACCTTAATGAGTTATATAGATGCTTATGGTTTTGGAAGTAAAACCGGAATTGATTTAAATGGTGAAGCTACGGGAATTTTATTTGATGTTGATAAAATGGGACCAGTAGAACTAGCTACTACCAGTTTTGGCCAAGGAATTAGTGTAACACCTATCGGCCAAATAAGAGCCGTATCCGCTGCAATAAATGGTGGTACCCTATATACTCCTTATATCGTAGGAGCTATGCTTGAGAGTGAAACAAATAGTCTAATTAAAAAAATTGAGCCAAATGCTGTAAGAAATGTTATCAGCGAAGAGACTAGCAGTTTAGTTCGGTATGCTCTTGAAAATGTTGTTGCAAATGGTAGTGGTAAAAATGCTTATATTGAAAATTATCGTGTTGGTGGAAAAACCGGAACAGCCCAAAAAGTCGAAAATGGCACCTACTTAGATAATAACTACATTTTATCATTTATGGGCTTTATGCCCGCCGATGATCCAGAAATTGTTGTTTATGTAGCTATCGATAACCCCAAAGGCGTAACTCAATATGGTGGGGTAGTATCAGCCCCTATAGCCCGCAGTGTTTTATTATCAGCGATTGATATATTGGATATTGAGCCAAGTAAAGAAGGAATGGCCAAAGAATATACATGGCTAGATAAAAAATATAGTATTTTACCTAATGTTGTAGGTATGAATAAAGAAGATGCTACCAAAGCCTTAAAAGCTTATAAAATCGAATATTCGGGAAGTGGTGATACCGTAATTTATCAAAGTCCTAGTGCTGGATACTATGTAGCCGAAGGCGAAACTATCATGTTACTTTTAGATTAATCGTCAATTTAAATGTAAAATTGCGTTAAAATAAAGAAATTTTTAATAATAAGTAGTATAATAATTTAAAGGAAGAGGTGGGTTATGCTAATACTTGCTAAAGCTGCCATGGCTTTACTACTAGGATTTATTTTAGCTATTATAACTGGTGTTATTTTAATACCCATATTAAAAAAATTACATATTGGTCAATATGTAAGTCATTACGTGGGCGAACGACACCTAAAAAAAGAAGGTACACCAACCATGGGTGGTCTAATCTTTATTATTCCCACCTTAATAGCATTAATTCTCTTATACTTTAATGATAGTATTGAAATATCTTATAATTTAATTATTTTAATATTTGTCTTTTTATCTTATGCCGTACTGGGTTTCATTGATGATTATTTAAAAATAAAATATCACAACAACAAAGGCTTAAGCATTGTTGCTAAATTACTAATTCAAATGATTATCGCTCTAATTTTCTTCTATATTTTTATGAGTAATGGTGGAAATTCTGATTTAGTAATATCTAGCCTAGGCATTCGTATTCCTCTTGGTTGGACTTTTGGTTTATTTATTCTGTTTTTACTTGTAGGGACTAGTAATGCTGTTAATATAACTGATGGCTTAGATGGTCTTGCTAGCGGGCTTTCTGCTATTGCCTTTTTCGCCTTTGGTCTAATCTCTTGGAATGCCGGATGGATGGAAGGCTATCAAGAAGTAGCTATATTTTGTTTTATTCTAGCCGGAGCTTTACTTGGTTTCTTAGTTTTTAATGCTCATCCTGCCAAAGTATTTATGGGAGATTTAGGTTCTCTATCCTTAGGAGCTGCCTTAGCAACTATTGCTATTATTACCAGGCACGAACTATCACTTGCTTTAATTGGTGGTGTCTTTGTTATTGAAACGCTTAGTAGTTTAATTCAAATCATTGCTATTCGCAAATTTAACAAAAAAGTATTTAAAAGAGCACCTCTCCATCATCATTTCGAAGTAATGGGCATGAATGAACAAGACATAGTTAGATATTTTTGGGTAGCAGGATTAATTCTTGCTATGGCTGCTATAACTTATGGTGTATGGTTATAGCTTTTTTCTTGACTAATTATGCAAAAATGATTAGAATATTACCTGACGTGAGGTAATAAAGATGAATGAAAAAGGATTTAATCAATGGTTTATTAAACAAAAAGACTATTATTTAGAAAAATATTATTTTTTAGGTATCAAAGAAGAGACATGGCATAAATTATTTACCGAAGCTCTAAATAAATGTGAGCAAGATAAAAATAAAATTACTTCTTTTATTTTAAATCGTATCAATAACTACATAAAAAAAGAAATAGCGAATAAAAAAACCCGTATTTTTAATAATTTACTCCTTGTTTTAAAACGTACTCAAAAGACTGATAAAGACCTTTTAATATCTTTTCTAAAAGAATTAAAAGACTTAAACATTACTTTTGATGAAGATTATTTTAACCTGTTAAAACAAAACTCTAAAATATTATCTACTATCCTAACTAGATTTGGTCTCTTAAATACCCCTTTAAAAGACTTAAATACCGAATTAGAAGACAGTCTTATGTATGTAAAAATTAAACCAAGTAATGTATCCATGGCTAATACTAAAAAAATATTTTGTTATCTTTTAAGTTTGTTACCTAAATCAACGCAAGTTCAACTATTAGCTATCCTAAAAAGTCCGTATATAATAACTTCATCTGAATTTACCAAGCTAAAATATTTAATTCAATACTATGAAGAATTTATATCTATCCTAAATATATTTAATAAAGAAATAAAAGAGCTAAACCAAGACTTATATATGAAAACACTTTTATCTGCTAGTTTAGAAGAACTAAAATATTATATTAATGAATACTATCATTTTCAAGGATCAGTTTATGATAATACAAAACTAGATTTTCTTTATAAACTAAATACGAAAATTATTGAACAAATAAAAAAAGAACTACCTAAATCTAAGCCTTTACCAAAGCCTAAAACCATTTTTGATTATTTTACTATTATTTTAACACCAGAAGAAAAGCAAGTAGTAGAAGATTTGTTTAATAACTTTCCCAATATAAAAAAAGAAAGAATCAAAAAACTTTTAGAAGGAACTATATCTATATCAAGCCTTAATGGTAAAAAAGCTTTAGCTGATCTTAATTATCTTGAAAATAAAATAAAAAAAGATAGAGAACCTAAAAGAAAAAGAAAACCCAAAACCTGTTTAGAAGATTATTTTAAAGATGAAGATGGGTTTATAAGTGATCCTGATAAAGAGGTTGTAAAAGAATTATTTAATTGTCTATCTCTTGAAAGACAAGAGGGGATTCTAGGTTTTATCGAAGGCATCTATCATGAAACTGATCCTATTGGTAAAAAGGCCTCTGGTGATATTACTACTTTACAAAGGCGATTCAAAAGATATAAAGAAGTAGGTATAATAAGTGGGATAAAAAAAGATATATATGATTATTTTAAAGATGAAAAGTGCTTTATAAGTGAACATGATAAAGAAGTGGTAAATATATTATTATATAGATTATCTTCAACCCAACAAGCTGATATTAAAGAGTATATAGCGGGTAGTAAAGATCTTGTTAAAAGAAGGCAAACAGCTGGTCTCATCTTAAATTTACAAAGCCAATTTAAACGCTATAAAAAGATTGGTACTTTAAGAAGATATGCTGATTTATATACTTATTGTAATGCTGATGAAACTTTAAATGGTGCTGATAAACTAATTATCGATTATTTATTTTTTAAATTAGCTTTCGATAAACAAAATAAAATCCTAAGTTATATCGCTGGCACTTATCTTGATAAAGATAAAAAAACTAGAGCTAGTTTATATCAACTTAAAGTTAAATATAATAGCCTTAAAGCCCAGTTAAATAATACTAGTTCCTACGAAAGACTAAATATTCTTTATGATGGTGTAAAAAAAATAGAACAAACTTTTTATGACTTGAACTTTACTAAGGAAGAATATCAAGAATACCGGCAAACTAAGCACCAAGAATTAAATGCCCAAGATATTGACTTAGTTAAACTATATATTAAATACGTTAATGAAAGTTATATTTATATTAAACACCTCGAACAAAAAAACCAAACCTTAATTTAATATTTCTTCATAATTATCATAAAATTATATAGGTGGAAATATGAAGAAACACATTGATTATCCTCTTTTAATAAGCGTTTTAATAATAAGCATCTTTGGCATTATTATGATTTATTCGGCTAGTAGTATTTGGGCCGAATTCAAATATCAAGATGCTTTTAAATATGTCCGTCAACAAGCTATATTTTTTATAGTTGGTATATTTATCATGCTATTTTGTAGTAAAATTAATTTAAATTTTATCAAAAAGAAAGCCAACCTCATCTTAATTGGTTGCTTTATCTTGTTAATACTTGTTTTAATACCAGGTATTGGTAGTATTCGTAATGGAAGTAGAAGTTGGTTTGGTATTGGTGGTTTCGGGATCCAACCTAGTGAATTTGCTAAATTAGGCTTAATTATTTATACAGCTAAATATTTAGAAAAAAATAATAAATATATGCAAGATGTCAAAAAAGGAGCTCTTCCCA
>CALVHJ010000086.1 GCA_944327425.1 uncultured Bacilli bacterium | reverse complement strand
GATCTCTTAAAGATAATTCAAAATGGTAATCTTTAATGCCTAATTCTTTATAAACATCTAAAATTAAATTAACTACTAAAGTAAATTCTGATTCGATTTGTTCTTTAGTTACGAATAAATGTGCATCATTTTGACAAAATGTTCTAACTCTTTCAATACCCTTTAGGGCTCCACTCGCCTCATATCGGCAGTCTCTAGCTATCTCACCTATTCTTATTGGTAGGTCACGATAAGAATGGATAGAATTTGCATAAATCATCATATGATGAGGGCAATTCATTGGTCTTAAAACAAACTCTTCGCCTTCTACTTCCATTTTAGGAAACATACTTTCTTGGTAGTGATCCCAATGGCCACTTGTTTTATATAACTCAACATTACCTAAAGGTGGAGTTAAAACATGATGGTAACCTAAAGCTTTTTCTTTACCTTTGATATAATTTTCTAATTCTTCCCAAATAATGTAACCGTTTGGTAAATACATAGGAAGTCCTTTACCAACTAAATCAGAAGTCATAAAAATATTTAGATCTTTACCAAGTTTGCGATGATCTCTTTCTTTAGCTTCTTCTAAAGCTTTTAAGTGATGATCTAACTCTTCAGCTGTATCAAAACAAATACCATAGATTCGTTGTAATACTTTGTTATTTTTATCACCTTTCCAGTAAGCTCCACTTACTTTTAATAATTTAAAGTTCTTACATTCTTTTACAGTTTGGACATGTGGTCCCCGACAAAGATCAGTAAAATCTCCTTGAGTGTAACAACTTATAGTAGTCTCATCTTCATTCATGCGACTAATTAAATCAATCTTATAAGGATCATCTTTAAACATTTCTAAAGCTTCTTTTTTGGTTAGTTCATGTCTAACTATTCTCTTACCATCTTTAGCTATTTTTTTCATCTCTTTTTCAATAGCAGGGATATCTTCCATAGTTAGAGTTACATCACCTAGATCAATATCATAATAAAATCCTTCTTCAATTACGGGTCCAACCCAAAATTTAGCTTTAGGATATAAATGACTTACAGCTTGAGCTAACAAGTGAGCACAACTGTGATTTAAAACACTTAATCTTTCATCTTCTTTTATATTTATCAAAATTATTCCTCCTCTTTTACAAAACGATAAGTTTGACCTGTTACATTGTCAGGTCTTTTGCTTACATCTTCTTTACTTAAAAACATAGCTAAAGGTCTTACCCAATATTCATTATTATGAGTATAAACAACCATATCTTCAAGCGTTTCCGAATTTTTAGCAACACATACTACTGTTATAACACTTCCTTTAAAGTGTCTGTATTTCTCATTTGGTTTAATTTGCATAATCCCTCCTAAACTAAAAAGATGATACCTAAGGAGTCTATTAAAGACGGTACCATCCTTTATTTTACTTAATTTTTGATAACGGAATTACCCGGAGATGATTAGTCTCTCTAGAAAGGAGTAATTAATAAAACTATTTACTGATTTACACCAAACATCAGCTCTCTATAAAACACATCTTATTAATCTTGTCTTTCATCAGTGATTTATAAATGTAGTATATCACAAACACCTAATTAGAGCAAGTTTTTTTTAAATTCGATAGTTGGTATTTTCATGTTCATTTATTATATCTAGACAATGACGCATAATATCTTTTCGACCTCTTTTAGATAAGACTTGGACTAGATCAAAGCCCGGTCTTCTATTACCTTCAATAAATGTTGCTCCATCTTTGGTTATGGCCACATCCCAACCAACGACATGAATGTTTTTATTTACTAAAGAGGCTTCTAAAACTAAAGCTTTTACTAAATCCCAATTAGGTATTTTAAAACCAGCAAACTTAACATTAGTTTGCGGATGTTTAGCAAAGTACTCAAGATTTTTGTTAAAAGCTTCGCCAACAAGAGAGCCAGAAGCTATATCAACTAAACAAGCCATACCCCCTTGATGAAAGTTATCAACATCAGATGTACCATTGCCAAAACGCATACAAGCAAAAAGAATTTCTGAGTGATCGTTGTAATTAAAAGTCATAATTCTCAAGGTGTTTACCGAATTTGGACAAATTGCATTTATTTTAGGGTGTTGATGGACATATTCTTCTAAAAATAAATTTTCTGTTTTTAACTTTTTTAAAAAAGTATCAAGATTAGTTATATCTTTAGAGTATAATTTTATAACTCCGCACCCTCCTAGGCCATCTAGGGGTTTTAACATAAAATATTCATGCTTTTTTAAGAATTTTTTTAACTCTTCTTTAGTACCATTGTAAAAAAAATCTCGTTTGATATATTTTTGGAAATTTTTTAAAAAATTGATTTTAATAGTAAAGAAAGTTTTGTGTTTTGAAGGACTTACTATTTCATAAAACTTATCTTGATCTTTAATGGAGGCATACTCTAATATTTCCTTTTTAGTCTTATTATATAGTTCATAATTCAAATAATCACTATAACCACTGCCAATTAGACGAAAACAATTTAAAAAGTTTAGTTTTAAGCTAAAAGAACTACGATTTTCTTTTTTGGCTAGTTTATTTATTTCTTGATTAAATTTTTTTAAATTACCTTTTAAGGCATAACTTATTATACTCATTTTAAACCTCTTTTAATTATTTCATTATAAATAGATATAGCATTATTAGTAACATTTATGGCATTATAGCGATCAGCGATACTTCTTAAATAAGAAACATCATAATCATCAAGGTGCTTATATACTTCCCAAATAGCATCAGCAATCTTTTTAGTATCACCAACACTCACTAGTTTACCACTTTTAGAATCAATATATTCCTCGGGTCCAAAACATTTAGTAGAAACAACCGGCATACCACTAGCTAGAGCTTCTATTCCCGGAATACAAAAAGTCTCATTAGAACTAGTAATTACAAATACATTATTTTCATTTAAAATTTTGGCAATTTCCTTTTTAGTTTTACGTCCGGTAAACACAACATATTTATCTATTCCTAATTCATGACATTTATTCTGGTAAAATTCTTTTAGATAACCATCACCAACAATTGTTAGTAAAACATCGGTAAATTGCTTTTCTTCAATAATGATTTTTAAAGCCGTAAGTAAATCTTCAACTCTTTTTCCTTTTCTAAAAGCACATACTTTGGCTATGCGTAAACCTTTAATCTTCTTTCTTTTTAATTTAAAAGCATCGGTATCAACTAAATTAGGTAAGACCTTTTTATTTTTAACATAGACAGGTAAATCATTCAACATGTATTTACTTACGGAAGTGAAATAAGCGTTTTTTAAAACATATTCAGTATATTTAATATTTTGATCGTTAAAAAAGTCTTTATAATAAGTTGCATGTTCAGTTACAACAACAGGTATGTTATATTTTTTTCCTAATACGCAGGATGCATAACCGGCAGGTATAGTTACCTCTGCATGAATTACATCCGGTAAAGGATTAGTTTTTAAATATTTTTGAAAAGCTTTATCTAATACTTTTACATAACGCTTTAATTGCCAGTCATAGTTAATTTTTTCAACATTTAACATTCTTCTTACATAAGTGTTATAGCCAGGCTCTTTTATAACATAATTTTTTTTCAACAATAAATATTTAAAAGGATTATTTAATCTTTCTCTTTCAATAAATAACATATTTACCTTGATACCCTTTTTTTTAGCTAGAGCTTCACAAAATTCTTTGTGATAAACTCCCATTAACATATCTTTACCGTTAGGATACCATGAAGGAATTACTAAAACATTCATACTACCACCTAAATTAAGTATAACAAAAATATATAGGTTAGACAATCTATATATTTAATTTTCTTAAATTAAAACGTTTTCGCCGTTTTCACAATGTTTATAAAAGTCTTTTAAACCAATATGAGTTTTAGGTTTTTTATAGCGATAAATACATAAGTAATCTATATCCATATTTCTTAGCTTATGTATTTTTTGAAATTTATCTTTAATATCTGTTAGTAAATCATAAAGACTTAAATATTCATGAATTCCTTTATGTTGTTCCCAAGCATGTTCAAACCAATAAAATTTTTCATGTTCTTCATATACTAAGAAGGTATGGGTATAAAGTTTTTTGGCATCATAGTAAACCATGAAGTACGTTGAAAACTTTAAACCTAAATTTTTAAATACGGCTCTTTCTAGTTCTACTTGATCAAAATCGTTACCAACTTTACTTTCAATTACTTCTTCAGGTTTAGATAAAACATATTTCTTTTTATAGCCTTTTTCCGTATTCAAATAAACATTTTTATCTATGTCCATCCAGCCATACTCAATATTATCTAAAAATTTTAAAAGATCCATAACATTTTTAATTTGCTCCATTATACTCCACCTACATGCTATTATAACAAATTATAGGGCTAATGTGCAAATTTTTTTAAAACATTTTATCAACATTTTTAGGAATATCATCATTTACGACCTTTTTTATGATTTTTTCTTTTAATTCAGGGTTTACTTTTTTTCCTGTCATCTTACTTAAAGTGTCTATGACTTCACTTAAAGTTGCCTCATTTTTCATATTACCTTTTTGTAGTTTTTCAGCTAAAGAG
>CALVHJ010000085.1 GCA_944327425.1 uncultured Bacilli bacterium | reverse complement strand
ATTATTTGATAAATACCAAGCAAAACCATAAAACTAATATATGTTTTTAAGATTTGAAGACTATATTTCATGAATATATTAGTATTTCCGTATCCACCTAAATATTCGTATATGCCAACGCCATCACTGGTATTATTAAGTTTCGCATAAACTCCATAATTACCACTTGACCATGTACGAGTAGTTTTAAATGTTTCTAATTTTAAAACTCCTATAATACCTAAGTCTTTTAATCGCGTCTTTATTTCTTCGATATTCTTTTCGATTTTTTCTTCTTTGGTTGGTTCATTAAAGGTTATGTCATGATCACTAGCATTATATCCTCCCGTATATTCTTCATTTAAGCCCATCATTAGCCAGTGAGTTATAGGAAAAGCAGCATTTTCATCTAAATCTATTTCAAAATAATTATAAGCTAATTTAAATCCTAAAATTCCTATTACTAGACCTATTAATAAAGCTAAATATATTTTTAATTTAGATGTTATTTGTTTGTTGATAAGAATGTAGATGCAAACGGCAATTAGTAAGATAGCAACAACTATTCTTATTTTTAAACCAATAAAGAAAAAGAAGCCGGATAGTATAGCTAAAACTATTTTGCTTATGGTATTATTAGTTTTAATACTTTTAATAATTAGATATAAACCAATTACACCAAAAGGCATACATAATGTGTCGGTATAAAAATATGAAGAATATAGATAAAATATAGGATTAATAATCATGAATATTAAAGCAAGTAGGCCAGCTTTAGGACTTTTTAACTCTTTACCAATTAAATAAATAAAATATCCAGTTAAAGCCATAAATATAGCATTAAAAATTGTACCCATTAATAAGACATTAGTAGTTCCAAAAATGCTTCCTATTTTTGTAAAACCATAAACAAAGATTAATAAAGGTATTTGATTAGGATATTTAGAAAAATAAGATCCAGTTATAGTTAAACTATTTTCACTAATTAGGCGATTTACATACTCAATTATATGGGATAAGTCAGTAACAGATGATATTGGCAGCAATAATCCTATTAATAAAAGGCCAATAAAAAAGATAATAGTTAAGAATATAGCTATGTATTTTATTTTAGAGGAAGATAGTTTATTTAGCTTATCATTTATAAATTTAAATAAAAAGAAAGTAACTATTGCTCCTAGGATGACAATTAAAGGGCTTACTTTTTGATCTATTCCGTAAAAAGCACTCACAACAGTTATTACTAAGAAAAAAAACATCAATATATACATTATTACTTTATAACTAGTATTTAAAAATTTACTCATAAGTTCACTTCCTTAAGTTAACTTTAACTAGTTATATTATATCAAGGTCTTATTCTATTGTAAAGGGTTGGGAGGCAGTACCATTACCACTAGATATGGTTACATCAGTTTTTAGATTGATGACTGGTCTAATGCCTCTTGACCATATTACCCTTAACGAAGAAATACCCTGAGTATATTCAATAAATACATGTGCTTCAGTATTATTAAAGTTAAATTCTACCGGTGTTATTGTCCAGTATCTTTCTCCTGTATATAAATAATAATCTTCATTAGTTGTTAGCCATACAGCTCCAGCAAAGGCTACTTCATCCGCGGTTATTAATCCTATTGGATAAATTAAAGCTTTATTTCCTTTATTGCTTGTAGTGGTTGTATATAAATCATTATCATTACTGCATTGAAAAATTGGCTTTTTAGTTGTCCTTATTCGATCATATGCTGCATAGCGAAAACTCTCTGCGTTACTCCAGTTATAACCATTAGCTACTTCTCTATCTCCACAAAAGCCGGCATTGGTATCAATATATTTTTCATATGCCGTTAGATTTCTTTGATACCATATATCTAACTGTTCTTTTATAGTACTACTTACATTTGTTCCGTGCTGTTCCCCGGCTGTATACATAAAGCCTGTGTGAACACCAGTTCCATCATTTTCATTAAAGGCACTCATTCCTATTTGATCGTCTGTTCCACTAATACTTGTACTTGTTCCAGCATATATTAATCTAATTGTGTTATCACCATTAACTCTTATAATTCGCCAATAGAATCCAGCAAAATATACCCAGTTATCGGTTGGGTTTCCGGCAAAATAGTATACTTCTCCATCATTATCATATTGGCTACTATCGGCTGATTTATAAATTGTTCCAGTGGTAGTATTAGTTACATTAGTTGAAAAATCTGTTCTTGTTAATACTGTTGGATAATAAGATAATATGGTATCTTTTATTGTTGGTATATACTCGTTAAAATAAAGAGTACATTTAGTTCCCCTAGTTGTAAAGGGGCTAATACTTAAACTTCCAGTGTTACTATCATAATTTAATGTTAAATTAGCTATGGTACTACCATCTTTATAAGTACAGGTGCTATTATTTGGATCAAGGGTATATTTTTTAGAACTATCTAATTCACTTACTTGTTCTCCATCTATGTATAGTGCTACTATATTTAAATCCGGTCTTACATAATTAATCTCACTATCTACAATAGGTACACTCGTTGTACTCCTATACTTTGCTCTAGTAAATTTAGAACTATTGCACTAATTATTAGTACTACAAAAATACCAATAATAATATTTCTTTTTAGATTATCTTTTTTAATACTTCAAATTTCATAATTACACCCTTTCATGAAGTTCTACTTCATTTAAAAACTTTTAATTATAAGCTATAATAGAAGCTTATCGTAATATGTTACGAATTATAATTATATTATAGTCATAAAATGTTACGATGCCAATGGTGAAAATATGAAAATTAATGTTAAAGATAAGTCCAATGAAATTATTAAATTTATTCGCGAAGGATTAAATTTAACTCAAGAAGAGTTAGCAAAGAGTATAAAAATAAGTAAAAGTTCAATTGAAAAATATGAGTATGGAACAGTTAATTATACTTTTGAAACATTGCTTAAGATAGCACATGTTTATAACTTAGATATTGTTATTTCCACTAATATTAAAGAAAATAAATAAGAGCTTTATGAGCCCTTTTATTTTTCTTTAATATTATTTAGAAGTGAATATACTTCTAAATTTAATAATAATTCATCTACACTTTTTACAACATCACTAATTAATATTTCCTCTTTCATGCTATCACCTTGATAATAATAACATATAAGTTAGCACTTTGCATGGTATTCGACAATAGATGGCAAAAGATGCCAAAAAAAGAAGCTTAAGCCTCTTTTAGATATTACTTTTCGAAATCGTTAATACTTATAATATTAGGTTGAGATCGAAAGAAAAAATATGTACATAAGTAATACCTGTAGTACATATTTTTATTTTATTCACTAGAGTAATAATTATTAAACCTCTTTTTACCAATTAATCTAAGAGATATTCATACATATTATATTTTATAATATTAGCACTTAAAGTAAATCTATTAGATACTAAATTATTCATACTGGTAATATATTCATCAACATTATCTAATTCTATACCTTCTTTTAAAGTAAATTTGCCACGATTATAAGTACCATAGTCACTTACCCAACTACGGTTAGAAAATATAGCTAGACCAGGAGCATCACTTAATATATCTTTGCCCACAATTAGTCTTGAGTCATATTCAATGCCAAACAAATTAAGAAGAGTTGGTAAAACATCTATTTGACTGCCAACTTTGTCTACTTCGACGCTTTCCATTTCGCTATTCCAGATAATGAAATTACTTCTATTTACTTCAACTATTTCATCTCTTTCATAGTCACTTATTTCATTAATCTCATCAATTGTCAAAGTATAAGGATAATGATCCCCTACTAAGGCTATTACGGTATCATCTAGTATACCGGCGTTATCTAGATTAGTTATAAGGGTTTCTAGAGCTCTATCAAGTTCTATTTGGGTAGCTAAATATGCTTTAACATTATTAGAATATGGTAAGTCTCTTACTAAATCAATATTTTTTAAAGCAATAGAATTACCTGTTGAATTGTAGGCATATGGGGCATGACCGGATACGGTTACATAGTATGTTACAAAAGGTTCACTATTTTGGTAAAGAGGGAGAGTGGCATTAATCATATCAACATCACTTGGAAGCCATCTACAACTAATTAAGTCTTCCATACCATTGCCACAACCCATATAGGAAGTAAATCCTAGAGTTTCCATTGTTTTTTGTCTACTGTAATAGGTGTATGTCCAATTGTGATACCCGTTGGCAGTGTATCCAAGAGGAGTAAAAGCATTACCTAGGCCATAGGATATAGTAGGCATATTTTTCTTCCAGTTGGATAAAATTTCTTGAGTTGGTATTAATCCTGTTGTAGCTTGAAACTCCCCACCAGTTGTACTTAAAAATACAGGTGAATAAAAATTATTAAAAATAAAGCCTTCATGAGTTAATTTGTATAAGGTCGGAGTTAACTTTTCATCAACAGCGATCATGTTATACCCTTCAGCAAGAAGGAAAATCAAATTTTTGCCTTTAAACATTCCCGTGTATTCATTTTTGTTAGTTGCATCACTATTCATAAAATACTCTAACATGTTTTTTATAGTTTCATTTGATTCACTAGCAATTAAATCTTCAAAATTGATAGCTACTTCATTATAAGTTACTACTTCTTCATTCTCTTCTTCTTCGGACTCAGTGGGTATTTCTGGCTCAGTATTAGTACTCAATTTTTCTTCAAAGCCAAAAATTACTCTTTTAATATCTAGCCTTGTATAAGTAAATAAACCAAATGTTTCAACGGTTTTTATTTCACTATTAATATTATAGTATAAATTGTAAGGAGAATAAGTTGCGTTTTTATTTATAAATAAACATAAAAGCGATATAATCCAGATTAAAATAAGGGAAATAAAACATATTAAAATTCTTTTTAAACTAGTTCTTGCAAAATTTATTTTTTTGTTTATATTGATTAATAAAATTAATGGTAATAAGTATAGAATAATAATCCATATGTTTTTTATAAATACAAAAAAAATGATATTGGTAAAATCAAG
>CALVHJ010000084.1 GCA_944327425.1 uncultured Bacilli bacterium | reverse complement strand
AAAAGGCTTATCCTAAAATTGATATTGTAAAAGTAAGTAGTGTTACGAACACAGGATTTGATATATTAATGATCAAACTTGCCGATATGCTTGATACTCTGGCAGATGATCCTATTTATAATAATGAGGAAATGGCAAGTCATGTTACTTACAAGTTTAAAAATGAAAGACCTTTTACGATTACTAAAATAGATGATGTTTGGGTTTTAGAAGGTAGAGAATTAGAAAAACTATTTAAAATGACAAGATTTGATGAGAGTGAGGCAGTTATGCGTTTTGCTCGTAAATTAAAGGGTATGGGGGTTGATGAAGAGTTAGAGCGAATGGGAGCTAAACCTGGGGATGAAGTACAGATTTGTGATTATATTTTTGAATTTAAGGAATAGGAGAAAAATTATTTTATGAAGAAAATTGGGTTATTTGTTATTTTATTGTTAATGCCTATAAGTGTTTATGCTACTAGTTTTAAACTTAGAGGTACAGATATGAATATTAGTTTTGATGAAAGTAATTGGTATGTTTTTACTCCTGATAATATACTTAATAATGAAGAATTAGAAGAGCTTGGCATATCTTATGAATATATAGTGGATTCTTTTAATAATAATGAGGCTTATTTAGATGCCATATTGTTTTTTTTAGATAGTGATGATTATATAGAAGTCTTTGTTAGAAAAACAAAAGTAGACGATATTAATAATTTTAGTAATTATAGTAAAGAAGCTATAGAAGTGTTTGGACAAGCTTTTATAGAGGAACATAATATTGATAAGTATGAAGTTTATCAAAATGATTATTATTTTGTCAAATTAGATTATCAAGATCAAGGTTTTTATTTGAATGAATATCTTACAGTTGTTAATGGATATGGTTATACTATAACGGTTCAAAAACCGTATGCTTTTACTAGTGATGATATAGAAATAACGGAGGAAGTTATAGATAGTATAGAATTTAATATTGATTATTCTTTAAAAGAACCGAGAGATGGTTTTAGTTTTATAAAAGTATTTAGATATGTGGTAATAGGTGCTTTAGGGGGAGCTATTATAACTGGCTTGGGAGTTTTTATTAATAAGAAGAAAAAGAAGAAAGATTAGTCTTCATTTAAGATGATAATTGTTCCTACTTTGATTTTTTGACTAGCATGTTTGGGTAATTCTAAAATGCTAGTTTTTTTTCGATCGTTTTTAATTTTAATTATTTTGTTAGGAGGTAAATTTTCATATTTGTAGATTACTTCAAAGTTTTCATCTAAACCAACAATATCAATGTTTTCTTTCATGAAAAAAGTGTGGATAGAATTACATTTAGGAAAAAGCAGGCCAGATTGAATGTTTTTTTGGCCCATTAAACCAAAAAGCCTTTTAAAAAAAGTAGTGGCCATAATAATTTCATATTTATTTTTATTAGTGTTTAAATACATAAGTATCACCTATTTAATTATAGCATAGGTTATAAAAATATATTACTGTTACTTTAATTTTTAGATAATTTATGATAGAATTATGATAGTAATTGAGGGATGAATATGGATCAATACAAAGATGATATTAAAAAGATTATTTTTTCAGAAGAAGATATTTTAAATAGGAAGTTTTTATATAATCTTTTTAATATGTTTTTAAAATTAGGTGATAATATTACTTTAAAGGATTTAAATCATTTTGAAGAAGAAATATATACAGTTAATAATGAATTGTTAAGTGATGTAGGAAGAATTGAAATTGAGCTTGATAAAATAAGTAGTGCTTTAAAATGCCTCCAAGATCAAGAAGCTGTTATGTTGTATTCACAATTAAAAATTTTTTGGGAAAGTGGAGGATTATCAAGAAGTGCTATAGATTATGTTAAGAAAGTTATTTTGAAATTACAAATTAGACTAGGGTTAGATATTACTTTTTATAGTGTGGCTAAAGATCTTTTAAATGATAGCTTATTACGTTTAGAATTAGAAGAAAAAGAAAAGAATAAAGGAAGATAAAAATGAATCTAGAAATACTAAAAAAATATTTAAGAGAAAGATTAAATAAACTTGCGGAAGAAAATAAAGCTTTAGAAGAGCAATTAGCTTATGATTATGCTTTTGATAAAGTAAGGCTTGGGTTAGATGAAAATGTTTTAGATATTGATATGTCTTTAGTAGCTAGCGTATTAAAAATAGTTAGTGATGATGAAAATGAATTAGATAGATTTAGGGAAGCTCAGACTTTATATGGATTTAAAGATATTATTTATCCGGAACAATTAGAAAAAGTTCTACAATATTTTTCTAGTTTAAAAGAAAAAATAAAATTATATCAAGCTAAAAATAGACAAATGATTTTACCAAGAAAAGGACAAATAGAGGCAGAAAGACAAATTATCGAAGACTATAATCAAATGATTAGTGATGATTTAAAAATTGTTAAAGTATTGGATGCGGCTACTTTTTCAGCTTTTATAAAATTTCTTAGTAATACTAGTTTAGATTATGCAGTTGTTCAAAGTTTGATTTTAGATTTTTACCAATATAATATTGATTATTATCGACAAGAAAATGAGATTAAGAAAAGTGCATTAAAAAAAGAAGTTAACAGTAAAGCTAGAAAAATTGCTTTGGAAATAGGTAAGCAAGATACTACTAAGATAGAAGAGGAAGATGTTAGTTCTTATTTGCATTTAGAAGAAGAAGATAGAATATTATATCAACAAATAAGAGCTATTTATCAAAAATTATTAGAGGATTATTCAGTTAATAAAAATAGTGTAATTGGTGAACTTTTAAAAGATAATTATGTAGATTCAGATCATGAAATGGTTTATGAACTTGATAATAATGTCTTGGAAGCAATTCTTACTGATTTAGCTTTAAATTTACTTCCTAATTTTAAAGAACATTCTAAAGAAATATTAGATATATTTAGATTAATTAAACGATTATATGAACAACAAATAAAAAAGCTTGAAGAAGAAAGTAAATATGAAAAATATGTTTTAAATGAAGAAGATAAAAGAATATTAGATGAAACCTATAAGTTTGTTTTAACTAAAAAAGAAGAGTATGCAGATAAATCTTTACAGGATAGAAATATTTTAGATAGTATGTATCAATATATATTAAAAGGAGAAGCAGATACAGCAAGTTTACTTAGTCAAATTTATACACCAATTCAGGCTTTGTTATGGGGAAAAGTTAAAAGATTTGCCGAAGTATATGATTATTTTTTAGATGTTATTAATAATCAAGATGAATATGAAAAAAGTATGAATCATCAAGATATTATGGCTATTTTAGATAATTATTTATTAGAATTAAAGGATTTAGCAAAAGATATAGAAGAGGCTAAAAAAGATTTAGTGGATACTTTAAATGTAGATGATGATAAGAAAGATACTTTAAATAGACAAAATTTAGTAGTTTTTCCTTATAATGGTACAATGGCAATAAGTGATGTAATGACTATTATTAAAAATGATTATAGTGAAGCCTTATTTAGAACAAGTGATGCTTTAAATTATCTTCTTTATACTGATTATCTTAATATAGGGATTAAAACTCATCAAATTTCACCAGTAAAGGGAATTCCTGATCATCGTGATGTAGCAATACCTAGAAGTGTTAGAGGGGGAGGAGGAAATATTCGTGTAGGATTTATTAATCTTCCTGTTTCCCAAAATAATATGAATATTATTCGTAATAAGTATAATTTGCCTGAAGATTTTCGGATTTATTTAGCATTTAGTATTTATTATAAAACAAATGGGGTTTTAAGATTAGCTAACTCTACTTTTAGTAAAAATATTGAGGAAATTAAAAGAATTATAAGTATTTTTACTCATGACTTTGATGAATAAACAGAAGTGGAAGCTGATAATATTATTATGAGTTCTTTAGAAGTAATTGATTTATTTAAGAAAAATGATTCTCTGTTATTAAAAGGGGCATTAGAAAATTTAGAAGAGAGGAGGTAAGTAGAATGGTATTAAAAGTTAAGTCGGTTTTAGAAGAAGAAATTACCGAATTACAAAGAAATGTAGTTAATAGTAAAGATCCATCTTTAGATAATTTATATAGTAAGTTACAAGCAATAATAAATGATATTCATTTGCTTTCTAAATTGGATTTAAATAGTCTTAAAGTATTAGAGATAGAGGTAACAACGTTAAAGAAATTAGAATATTATCAAGTTGCTTTAGAATTAAAATACTTTCCTTTAAGTGAAGAAGCTTTACTAGATGCTAAGAGGATAGTAGAAGAATTAATTAATAAAGTTAATGATTTACTTATTAAACAAAATGCTAGTCTAGAAGAGATGGAAAAACAAATAGATTTTTTAAAAAATATTTTAACTAAAGTCTTAAAAATAGATAGAGAAGGATATTTGGAGACGAAGGAAGTTATTTGTTTGTTTAACTTATTAAATAAAAAGATAAATGACTCCAAAGAAGTAATAGAGTTAGTTAATTATCTTTGCTCTTCATCAATTAAAAATGTTAGTAAAGAAAATGTGCGTTTAGATAATGATACTTTAGTAGTAGAAGTTAGTGATATAAGTGAGGAAAGTCTGCAGGCAATTTTAGAAGAATATGGGTATGATTTTAATAAGTTTTCCAATGATATTAAACTGGTTTTAAAGATTTATGGTAATATAGATAATATAAGAGATATACTAAATATTATGAAAGAAGAAGGAATTAAAATAGATTTAGATATAACTGATATGGTGATGAAGTTTACGATGGTTTTAGTTCATTCTAATAAAGATATTGTAAGAGTAATAATTAATAATATTAAAGAAGATAGAATTGGTTCGGAAGATTTATCGGTGAATGAAATATTTAATAAATATTTATGTTATCCTAGTTTGTTTATTAAAAGAAAAAGAATTTATGAAAGAAAAGAGGAAATTAGTAAAAATATTACTAATACTGGTGTTAGTGGGGCTTTTGATAATTATATAGAGAATCGTGAATATTTAGCTAGTTTAGGAGTAGATATAGAAGAAGCAATGATGATGGCTGCTAAAGTGTTTACATTACCGAATGAAAAGATAAGAGCTAATGTTAAAACTTTTGATAATTATAAAATT
>CALVHJ010000083.1 GCA_944327425.1 uncultured Bacilli bacterium | reverse complement strand
CATATGTTGTTCGTGATACCGCATTAAACGATACTATTTCTCCGGCTAAATATTCAGTATTAGACGGATTTAGCACTACTACTACTTCCTGATCAATTGCATCTTCATCATTTAAGATATCTTGATCTAGTATGATATCATATTCTTCACTACCCATTTCTGCTGCTAAAGCATTGAAATAACTAGAGAAAGCATCAAAACTCCCTACATTATCTACTACATAAATATGCTCTTTTTCTTCGAAATCTCCACCAAATAAATTAATTAAATAATCCATGTTTACTAAGAATACTAGTAATACTAATAATAAAACGTTGACTACTTTAAACCATTTAGTATCAATTTTCTTTTTTAAGCTATACTTTACTAAATATTTAAACTTATTTTTCATACGCCTCACCTACCAAACTCACAAATATTTCATTTAATGATGCATCTTCTACAATAAACTTCGTAATATCATTACCCTTTTTAACAATTTTAAATACGTCATCAATATATTCATCGCTTTCAATTTTTACAATAATATCTAATGATTCATCATTTACTTCAAGCACACCTTTACATTTTTTTAATTCATCTAAATTTACATTTCCATTAATACGAATTACTTTTTTACGGTAATTTTTTTTAATTTCTTTTAGGGAGCCACTTAACACAGTTTTTCCTTTTAAAAGAATTACTAGTTTTTCACAAAACAATTCCACATGTTCCATGCGATGAGAAGAAAAAATAATCATTTTTCCTTTTTCTTTAAATTCTCTAATTACCTCCATAAATAATTCCACATTAATAGGATCTAATCCAGTAAATGGCTCATCTAATACAAGTAAATCTGGTTCATGGATTATCGCTGTAATAAACTGAATCTTTTGTTGGTTACCTTTTGATAATTCTTTAATTTTTCGTTCTTTATATTCACTTATGCCAAAACGTTCTAGATAGTAGTCTAGTTTCTTTAAAATATCTACTTCCTTCATTCCTTTTAATGTTGCATAATACACCACTTGCTCTTTTACCGTAAGCTTGGTAAGTAAGCTTCGCTCTTCCGTTAAAAAGCCAATACGCTCACTAACATCATAACCAACATCATCACCATTTAAAGTGATTTTTCCTTTAGTTGGCTCAAGTAAACTCATAATCATTCTAAATGTTGTAGTTTTACCTGCTCCATTAACACCTAAAAGTCCAAATATCTCCCCATCATTAATCGTAAATGATAAATCATCTACTGCTAAAACATCTCCATAATATTTAGTTACATTTTCTACCTTTAACATTTACCTCGCCTCACTAACATTTTTATTTTATCACTAAACATATGTTTTTTCTCTCTAAACCCCATAAATTCTTGCAACTTGCTATTACACTCTGTATCTATATCAGATATTCTAAGATCTTTGTCTCCCGCCTTTACTAAAGGTATGGCATATCTTTTTTTGGCATCTACCATGACAAAGTATCTATCCGGTTTACTATCACTAGATTCTACTTTATCTAAAGAAGTGAACTCTTGCCAAATACTATAATTTTCTTTTAATAGAGTAACTATTTCCTCTTCTTTTAAAATATACAAATCTTCTAATTTTAAAACTCCATCTTTAATAGCTATTTCTAATAAATCGGCAATAAATTGCATTGAAAACTTATCTTCTTTACTTTGTAAAACATAGGCATAAGAAAGCATCATTTTAAAAAACAGTTTACTTGCTTCTAATGTTTTAAAACCTATTTCTTCCTTATCTTGCCCATTTTTACATATAGCTAAATCATTTATAATTTTACTTACCTCGTCTATGTTACAAATATTTAGCCAAATATAATTGGTATGAATAATACCCTCTAATCTGTCTACACACAAGTTTGGCCTTTCTATATCAATTAGAGAATCATTTTCTGAATATAAAATATCTTCTAACCCTACCCCATCTTGCTCTAAATATTCTTGGAATTTTTGGGAGTTTTCTAGTATTTTTCTTATATCAATAAGAGCCTCCGCACTATTTTGATTTAACGCATCCTTAAGTAAAAAATCAATAGTATGAGCAAATGATAACGTACTTAAATCGTGGCATAAAGCACAAATAGTTCTTTTTTTATTTTTTGTTAAACGCCAAATAATTCCGGCACAATTAATACTATGATCAAGTCTGTTATATTTACATCTCGGATTAAATAATTTAGTATTATCTACTCCACAAAATTGTCCTTTTCCCTCTAAAGTTTGAAACATTGATAATGTAAGATACTTCTCTAAAAAATCGGGAATTTCGCCATTAAAGCAAACTTTTGTGTATGCATATAAATCCATCTTTCCTTCGCATTTTAATTTATCAAGATATTTCATAGTTTCCTCCCCTGAAATTTTTCAAATTCTTTTGGTAGCTTTGCTATAAATTCATATTCTTTATCATTAAGTTTAATTTTTAATTTATAAGCATGTAATCCTAATCTTTTAATAGGATTTGTCTTACTTCCATATTTTTTATCACCAATAATTGGCATACCTAGATAAAGAAAAGCAACTCTAATTTGATTTTTCTTGCCCGTTTTAATATTCACTTTAACTAAAGTGTTTTTATTTGTCCTATTTATTACTTCATAATGCGTTTCAGCATATTCTCCCTTTTTATTTTTAGATACATAAACTTTGTGGGTAACATCTTCTAACAAATAGTTTTTAATAATACCTTTATCTTCTTTTAAAGAGCCTTCTAAAATAGCAATATATTCTCGAACAGTTATATCATTCCAATTATCTTGAAGCATTTTTTTTACTTGTTCATTTTTAGCAAATAAAACTACTCCTGATGTATCTTTATCAAGTCTATGAACAATGAATATTTTATTTGATTTATGTTTTTTCTTGACATAGTCTCTTGCCATTCCATACAAAGTAGTAGCACTCGTTCCATCACTAATCGTTAACACTTTAGCAGGTTTATTTACTACGAGTATTTTTCTATCTTCATAAATTATATCTAATTTCTTCATAATTTATTCCAATATTTTTGATATAACTCATCATCACCCAATTCTTTATAAATATCTGCTAGTCGTTCATATATTACCGTAGGTTCTTCTATATCCGTAACTGCCTCCGCTTTAAGTAAAATATCTCTAGCTTTCTCTAAATCTTTATCCTTCTCCAAAAAATACCAATCTGCCATTTCCACATATCCCCATACCCAAGTCGGCTTTTCTTCTAAATAATCCAAAATAATTCGTCTAGCTTCTACTATATTATTTAATTTAAAATATGCATTAGCTTTAGCCCTAATAAAAAATTCTTTAAAATATAATGCTGATTCTTCATTCAAATCAAACATTCTTTCCAGTGTATTACACAATTCAATTCTTTCATATATCTTGTTTTTTTCATCACTATTTTCTAATATTTCATCATAATATTGTAGCCAATTAGATAAAAAATCAAAGCTATCATATCGATTATCATATTCAAAAATACTTTTTATATTGTTTTTCTCACATAAATGTTGAACTTCAAACCAAGCAACTCTAAAAAATTTATATGCCTTTTTATCCTCTTTTTTATTTAAATACCATTCTGCTTTAGATACAAATTTATCAATTAAATCTAACGTTGATAAATCATCTTCTATATTCATACAACACTTCTTATACTTTTTACCACTTCCGCATGAACATAATTCATTTCTTCCTACCCCTTTTTTTAAAGCCCTAAAATTTAATAATCTTTGCCTAATAATACTTTGACACTCTAAATATTCTTCTGATCTTTCATATTCTTTGTCTTCTAATACACAAAAACAATCCCAATCTTCCATAAGTTCAATTGTGTTATACATGTATTCATAAAACGGCTTATAAGGAAATAATTCTCTATTTATAGGCGTATCATCTTCTAAATAGTTTTTAAGTTCTTTTCTTTCTTTCTCATTTTCTATTAAGCTAAACAAATCATCAACATCTTTGCTTAACTCTTTTAATTTTAAATCACTAACTATATTAAGAATATCAATATATAAATATGAATTATTATTATCTTTGCGTTTATTTAATAACTCTCTTAAATAATCTACCAAAAACTCTCTTGTTTTATCTCCATTGAAATATAATATAGCAAAAACTTGTAAAACTGCCGACCTTGTAAATTCATCAAGTTCTTCATTTTCAATTAGGGAATATATTACTTCATCATCACCATTATATGTACTAGCAAGTAACCTCGGTAATGTTCCTAAATAATCATCACCTAAAACAAACTCCAAAACCTCATCGCCATGCTTAACCAAATCTATTAAATAAGGAAATGCTTTAACTTCCCTAAACTCTGCTAAAAGAAAATAGGCAAAAACATAACCAAAAAAATCATCTTTTCCATCTAATATATCATCTAAATGCTTCTTAGTGTAATCTAACATTTCTAATAACTTAGGTATTATTTCCTCTTTCTTTTTTAAAGCTTCTTCTAAAGCTTTTTTGGGGATCTGCTCTTTATAAGTTACTAATTCCTCTATAATTTCTTCTATTTTCATTTGTCTACTGCCCTTCTTTTATTACCTAAATTATAACATAGATTAAAGATATTAAGCAATATCAACAACTGAACAAATTTTAAGAATATTCATATTTTGTGTAATTTACTATAAAATAACCAAATACTTATTTAAAAGTATTTCATTTTAAGTTAAAAAATTCATAATTAAATCTATCATAATTTCCTTTTCTTTGGGATTTGCCTCAGCAACTAAAAGAGTTAGTGATGCTAAAGTATTATTATCAATTACTGCTTTATCACCTACATACAAAATATTATAAAATTGTAAAAAGTAAATGAATAGAATAGCCGCAATTCTTTTGTTACCATCGATAAAAACATGATTTTTAACACAGATATATAAAAAGTTAGCTGCTTTTTCCTCAATACTTTCATATACATCTTTCCCATCAAAAGTTTGATAAATATTATTAATTATACTTTCTAAACCTCTATCTCTTTCTAATGCAAATAATTCACTTTTTTCATTAAACTTTAATGTTTTAATAATATCGATACAATTTTTATAAGTTATCTTCTCACTACTTTTTGTTCCTTTAGGTTTTGTAAGCGTTTTATGATCATAATCATCTAATAAATCTAGGGATTTGGTATATCTTTGTAATACCTTGATAATATCACTAGCCCCTACAGTATCTAACCCTTCTAAATTACGACTAGCTATATCAATTAATTTAACTGTTTTTTCTAGATATTCTAATCTTTTTTCGTTTATTGCATAC
>CALVHJ010000082.1 GCA_944327425.1 uncultured Bacilli bacterium | reverse complement strand
AAATGATTATGATAACATTATTTATTTGGGTGGCTTATATGCTGGTGGAGTACTAGGAATGGCAAAAACCTTGAAAAAAATAGATAATATTGCAAATAAAAATATTATTATTGCAACCATTGGCCTTTCTGATCCAACAGATGAAATAAATAAAAATAATATAAGGAATAATATAAAAAAGCAAGTGCCAAAGGAAATTTTTGAAAAAGTAAAAGTATTTCATTTAAGAGGTGGAATAGATTATTCAAAATTAAACTTTGCTCATAGAACTATGATGAAACTACTTTATAATACAGTTAAGAAATTGCCAAAAGAAAAACAAACAGCTGAGGATAGTGCGATAATAGAAACTTATAACAAAAAAGTTGATTTTATTGATTTTTCTAGTTTAGATAAGTTAATTAACGAAATATTAAAGTAAAAGATAAATAAGAAATTTATTTAGTAGATAGGTTTATTAAAAATAATAAACTTTTTTTATGCCCTAAATAGGATAAAAATTGGCTATTTTTGACTGATTAAACCTTGGCTTTAGATAACACTGAAAAACAAAATGCTTATTAGTTAAAAGAAAAATATGATTTGCCATAGTTTAAAAAATCAATTCTCATTCGAAATTTTCTAGGCAATTTTTTAAATATAGTATAATTATTTTAAGAAGATTGGAGTAATATTCTATGAATAAATTTGAATTAGATAAAGTAATGGAATGCTTTGGCTTTGAAAAAAGTGATAATTATAAAATAAATGGATGTAACTATTATCATGATGGAAGATATTTTACAATAGTTAATGATAAGATCCCTTATGAATTAGCTTTATTGATAAGAAAAAAATATGATAATGATATATATAAAATAAGAGTTAATGGTAATCATGAATCTGAATTTCCAGGTAATGATGTATATAAATATCATATTGATACAATAGAAGGTCTTGTTGCATTTATATTAGAATCCCAAGAATATTATAAATCTCAAAAGTTATATCTTGATTTAGATCAAACCTTAAATTTGATTTATTCTAAAATATTACATGAAGTTCAGCCAAATATAAGTGTTTATGACTGGATGTTGGAAAGAGAAAATAGAAAAGATTATTTTAAAACAATATTCAGTTCTAAAACATATTTAGATTTTAAATTAAGAAAAAAAATAGAAAGTTTTGATAATGTTGTAAATCCATTTGCTAATAATAATTTAGATGTTGATTATTCAATATTTATTACTAGAGGTTATGGTTATTGTCATGATAATTGGTTTTCGCTTGTAGATAAAGAAAGTGGCATTATACTATCTACTATAAGAAAATTAGATGGTTTTGTAATAAAATTACACATTCCTACAGAGAAGCCTTTTGAAATTAATGTTTATCATTATTTTGATAAAAATGGTGAAGTAATTGCATTCGAAAAACATAATGAATCAGATTTGACTAGAGTGGAATATAATTTAACTGACTCTACATTTGGGGAACATTATGGTGAAAAACATATTGCCAATTTAGCAGATAAAAAATATATTATCCAAAATTTAGATAAATATATTGCATTAATAGATGACGTTATAAAAAGAAATATTGTAATTACAGCGAATAGATCAAAAACTTTAAAAAGAAATAAATAGCCTTTTTTGGCATTTATGTTTTTTAGAACCAGTACAAACTAGTGTCATTGCATAAAAAATCAAGCCCTTATAGAATTGATATTTATCGAAAGCTCTTACTTTTCGGTTCAGACTATTTTCCTATCATAGTTATCTACAACTTTTTACTCAATAGGTGTTTTTGCCAGTACCGTTTTGAATTAAAATATTATCAGTTATCATTTTATTTAAAATATCATTAGCTCTAGTTTTTGATACATAAAACCACTTCATTTCCCTTTGGAGCTATAACAAAGGTTATTTAAAATTTTTAATAGTTAAAGTTGATAAACAACTAATCACTAGAATAATACCATATAATTTATTTTTTTAAATACTTAATAAACATTTTACTAGCAAAAGTTAGTGAAATAGATTTATTAGTTGCCAAATATATATTTATATTTGGTATTTTTTTATTAATATTTAATTCTTTTAAGTTTTTGTAATTTCTTTTTGCTAAAGCTATTATTGCAAATCCAATTCCTAAACCAATATTAGTAAATTCTGTAATTAATTCTTGACTAACAACTTCCATTTTAGGAATTAATTTAACATTATTTTGTAGTGCAATATAATCTAATAGTTTTCTACTATTAGATTCTTCTTTTTGCAAAATAAGAGGAATATTATTTAAATTTTCAAAACTATTAACATTATCATCAAAGAATTCAGGATTATATATAAAGCCTTGCTTCAGTTCTTTTATCTTTTCTAGGTTAAGGTTTGTTTCTTTAATATTACTTTCATTAAATATAACAAAATCCAGTTTTCCTAATTTTAAATCGTTTATTAAATTACTAGTTAAGTCATTTGTAATGTTAATATTTATATTAGGATAATCAAGATGAAAATCTTTTAAAGCATTCATTAAAACTAATTTTGTTAAAGTGGTAGAACATCCAATCTTAATTTCACCTTTAGATAAATCCTTAAATGAAGTAAATTCATTTTCAGCATTATTAATAAGTTCTAAAGCACCTTTAATATATTCATAAAACATTTTGCCTTCTTCAGTAAGTTCCATACCTTTATTACTTCTTAAAAATAAAGTTCCACCTAATTGAGCCTCTAACTTTTTAATTGATTGAGAAATAGCCGGTTGAGATGTATGTAATTCTTCACTAGCTTTAGTCATGTGCTTATGTTTTGCAACAGTATAAAAAACTCTATATAATTCTAAATCTACATTCATTATAAGTTCTCCTTATAGACATTATAACATAAATATATTTTACTTATCAATATATTGGCAATAAAATAAAAATGAAAGGAAGGATAATATGTTTAAAGATTTAAATGTTGTTATTGGAATAACTGGTGGAATTGCTGCTTATAAGACTTGTGGTATAGTTAGTTATTTAAAAAGCGAGGGAGCTAATGTTGATGTAATTATGACAAAGAATGCCTGCGAATTTATTACCCCATTAACATTTGAAACTTTATCTGGTAATAAAGTAATAACTGATATGTTTGAAAGACCAGATTATATTGATGTAAAACATATTAGTTTGGCAAAAAAAGCAGACTTATTCTTAATCGTACCTGCAACTGCAAATATAATTGGAAAAGTTGCAAATGGAATTGCAGATGATATGTTATCTACAACAATTATGGCAACACAAGCACCAGTAATATTTGCACCTGCTATGAATAATGGAATGTATGAAAACCCTATTATTCAAAATAATTTAGAAAAATTAAGATCTTATGGTTATAGAATTATTGAACCTTCAATTGGTCACCTTGCTTGTGGATATGAAGCTAAAGGTAAACTTCCTAAAAGCGAAGAAATAATTGACTATATTAAGGTTTTGGTAAAGGAGAAAAAATAGGATGAAGAAAATAATTATAACCGCTGGTGGAACAAGTGAAAGAATTGATAATGTAAGAAAAATTACAAATTCATCTAGTGGTAAGTTAGGAATGACTATTGCAAATCATTTATTAAAGGAGAATAATGATATAATGATTTACTATGTATGTTCAAAAAATTCATTAAGACCAACTGATAATAGAATCCAAATTATAGAAATAGATGGAACTATAGATTTAAAAAATACTATTGAAGGTTTGCTTGTAAATGAAAATATAGATTACTTTGTTCATTCTATGGCTGTATCTGATTATATGACTGATTATGTAACGACAATTGAAAGAATGAAGGAAAGTATCAAAGAACACGATGATATTGATGAAGCATTTAAAAATATTGAAGTTATTTGTGGAAACAAATTATCTTCGTATGAAGATAATCTAGTAATAGTATTGAAGCCAACTCCTAAAATAATATCTAGCATTAAAAATTTAAGTCCATCAACATACTTAGTAGGCTTTAAATTGTTAGATGGTGTGTCAAAAGAAAAATTAATAGAGGTAGCAAAAAGATTAAGAAATAAAAATAAATGTGATTTAGTTGTTGCTAATGATTTAGCTACTATTAGAAATGGAGAACATATAGGTTATATTATTGATAGAAACAATGAAATAGAAGAAGCACACGGTAAAGATGATATAGCTAAAAAATTGGTAAGGAGAATTAATTATGGAAAATAAAATTTTATTTGTAGGTGGAAATTGGAATTTAAATGGAGGTAAAGAATCTAAAATAGTAAATGAATTTGCAAAGTATTTACCCAATGTAACAGTTTATAACGGTGGAGATTATAATAATTTAAATAAAATACTAGAATCTTGCATTAATTATGATGTTGTTATATGGTGGGCTAATATTCCTAATGAATTACCCAAAATTAGAAATGTTAAAGATGTTAATTATAAAACAATGCTTGTTTCATCAAAAAGAAATGTAGATAATAAATATTCTTTTCAAGATTTACTTCAAAGATCCTTTGCATTAAAATCTAATTTAACAATAGAATTTAGTAAAAATGATAATTTATATAGTATGAAACTATTTGATCCACTTGGCAATGTATGGTATGAAGGAACAGATATTAAGAATTGTTCTGAAGAATTACTAGATCGATTAAATTTTATAAAAAGTCTTACTCGTGAGTCCACTGTTTCATCAGAAGAAAATATTGGTGTATTAGCATGGTTTTTCAATATGTTTAAAGAAGAAATATATAAATCAACAGATAATCCAACTATTCCAATAAAAAAAGAGTTTTTTAATATTGTAAGAGATTATGCAACAAAATTTGTTGAAGCAGCATTTCAAACAAAAGATGTTAAAAGATTTTTAGGAAACGCCTCATTTAGATGTCCTAAAGGTTTTCCATCTTTTAGAGATGGTAAATATATTTTTGTTAGCAAAAGAAATGTAAATAAAGAATTTATTGGAATTGAAGAATTTGTTCCAGTATATTTAGAAAATGGTAAAATATATTATTGTGGTGAAAACAAGCCATCAGTTGATACACCGATACAAGTTAGAATGTATGAAAAATTACCTAATATAAATTATATGATACATTCTCATTGCTATATTGATGGTGCACCATACACAGAGAAAGCATTACCTTGTGGTGCGATTGAAGAAGTAGATGAAATCGCCAAATTATTAGAAATATATTACGATAATGATTATTATAGAGATTTTTATTTAATGAATCTAATTGGACATGGCAGTATTATGATGAGTAAAAATCCAGAACAATTGAAAAATGTTGCTATGTTTGGAAGACAATTACCGGAAATTATGTATCAAAAGAAATTAGTTAGAAAAAAATAAACTTTAATCCAAAATTCAGAGAGAAGAGGGAGAGTGTAAAAAGCCTAAATTATTTAATGATTCTCCATTTTTTATTCTACTTATTGCAAGTAATTTAGTGTCTCTTCTATAAACGTTTTGTTCTCTATTTAAAAATGGTTTTTCTCCATATCTTTTATATAGATTTACTGCATATTTTAATTCATCTACATTTTTGTATTCGTGTAATTCACATACATGAGAAAGTGATTTTCCTTCTTCCACATGTTCTTTGCACATTTTAAGTTTTTCTTCTAAAGTTTTCTTCATTAAAAAAATGGCTCCTTTCAAAGTTTAAGAATATATTTTTATTATACATTCTTTTTCTAACTTT
>CALVHJ010000081.1 GCA_944327425.1 uncultured Bacilli bacterium | reverse complement strand
AGACTGTTGCTTCATTCAAAGCTGGAAGCAAACTAAAAGACGCTTTAAACTAATTTAAGCATTTAAAAAAATTCAGAGATTAATCTGAATTTTTTCTTTTATCATATAATTTATACAAATATTGCACTCTTGCTTCTAATCTAAAGTAATGAACGATATATGGTAGTAAGAAGCATATCATAAAAAGAGCAAAAATAAGATACATAACTGAATATCTTATATTACAAATGAATAATACGGTAAACAAAGCATAAAACAAAGTAATAATTAAATGAATAATACGCTCTTTATTAAAAAACTCAATCTTAATTAATAAATCTTCTTGTAATTCGTTATCAAATTGCTTGTTTTTAATTTTTTCTTCTAAATATTTGATATATTCATCAATATATTCTTTCATTATTATCACCATATATATTTTAACAATAAATATTAACTAAGTCTAGTTAATTTTAGCTAAATTATAATAGCATATATTTCGTTTTTTAAAAAGATTTATCCCGGAACCAAAAGAAAAAATTTATAGTTAACAAAATCGTCGATTAATGTTATAATTAGACGTACGACTAATATAATGAATTGGAGGAATTTTTTTTGAAAGAATATAATATTTTTAGTGCTTTTATAATTCCAATTATTGCTGTTATAGCCCTACTTGCCGTTCAAGCTTTATGTGATCTTGAACTACCAAGCTATACAGCTGATATTATTAATAATGGCATTGGCAGGGGAGGTATCAATACGAGTGTACCCGAGGTATTAACGCTTGATATGTTTAATGCTATTTTAAAAATAAGTGATGAAGATATTGGTATTTTAGCTAGTTATGATTTAATAAACAAAGATAATCTTAGTAACCAAGATTTAGAAAAATTTAGTGAAAAATATCCGTTATTAGAATCAGAAAATCTTTATTTATTAAATGATTTAAATGAAGAGGAAAAATCTTTATTAGAGGAAAGAATAAAAATACCTTTAATAATTACAACTATGCTTTATACTAATAATGAAAGTATTGCCACTTCTCTTAATATAACTATTCCTGAAGGTAGTAATTTATTAGATGTTGTTTTAGCAATGGATGATGATACCTTTACCTTAGTAATAGATTCTATAAAAACCACTTTAAATAATTTAGATCCACAAATAATAGATCAATATGCTATTTCAAGTGTAAGTACTATTTATAATGAAATTGGTATAAATATGGATGATTATCAAATAAATTATATTGTTAATAAAGGTCTAGGCATGTTAGCTATTGCGGGTATTGGCATGATAGTAGCCATCATAGTAGGCTTCTTAATAGCTAAGTTAGCAGCTAGAATAGGCTATGTTTTAAGAGGTAAAGTAGTAAAAAAAATTATGAGCTTTTCATCCAAGGAATTTAAAGAATTTGGTGCTTCTAGTCTTATTACCAGATCAACCAATGATATTGAACAAATAAAATCATTTTTTATTATGCTTCTTAGAATTGTCGTTTTTGCACCCATTATGGGAATTGGTGCCTTCATCAAAGTAAGTGATAATCCCTTAAATTGGATTATAGGTTTATCCCTAATAATCATTGTTATATTAATTGGTATCCTATTCGGTCTAGCTATGCCTAAATTTAAAAACATGCAAAAACTAATTGATAAAATGAATTTAGTATCAAGAGAAATTATAACTGGTATGCCAGTTATAAGAACATTTAAAACTGAAAAATATGAAGAAGAACGTTTTGATAAAGCTAATATGCGTCTTACTAAAACCAATCTTTTTGTTAATCGCCTAATGGGAATTATGATGCCTAGCATGATGCTTGTTATGAATATTATTAGTATCTTAATTGTTTGGTATGGAGCTAGAGAAATTGATTTTGGTACTCTTCAAGTAGGTACACTTCTTGCTTTCATATCATATACGATGCAAATAATTATGTCATTTTTAATGATATCATTAGTATCCGTTATGTTACCTCGAGCTTTAGTATCCCTAAAAAGGGTAAAAGATATCTTGAAAAAAGAAGTATCTATTATTGAACCTGCTAACCCTAAAAAATTTAAAGAAGAAGAAAAAGGCGTAGTTGAGTTTATTAATGTAAGTTTTAAGTATCCCGATGCTGACGAAGCAATGCTAAAAAATATAAGTTTTAAAGCAACTCCTGGTACTACCACTGCTTTTATTGGTTCAACCGGTTCTGGTAAATCAACTCTAATAAATTTAATTCCTAGATTTTTTGATGCTACCAGTGGAGATATAATTATTGATGGTGTAAATATTAAAGAAGCAAGCATTGTTGAACTCCGGAACAAAATTGGTTATGTCCCTCAAAAAGGTATGTTATTTAGAGGAACAATTAAATCAAATTTAATGTTAGGAAATGAATCTTTAAGTGAAGATGAAATGTTAGAAGCTGCTAAAGTAAGTCAATCATTAGAATTTATTAACTCCAAAAAAGACAAGTTTAATAGTGCTATTTCCAGTGGAGGAACTAATGTTTCTGGTGGTCAAAAACAACGTTTATCAATAGCTAGAGCTATAGCTAAAAATCCCGAAATTTATATTTTTGATGATTCTTTTAGTGCTTTAGACTTCAAAACTGATGCTTTATTAAGAAAAGCTTTATTTAAACATGCTAAAGATGCCACAATCCTAATTGTAGCTCAACGAATAAATACTATTATGAATGCTGATAACATTATTGTTTTAAATGAAGGTGAAATTGTCGGTAGTGGTACTCATAAAGAACTATTAAAAACTTGTGATATCTATAAAGAAATAGCTTTATCTCAATTAAAGGAGGAAGAACTATAATGGCTAGAGGAATGAAAAACGCTCCAGGTGCTATAGATAAAGCCCGTGACTTCAAAGGAACTTTAAAAAAACTATTAAAAATTATTTCTGAATATAAAATATTAATTATTTTAGCCTTTATCTTTGCTATTGGTAGTACTATATTTTCTATTATATCCCCCAAAATACTTGGTAATGCTACAACTGAAATATATAATGGCATTATTGCTAAAATTAATGGTACTGGCGGTATTGATTTTAGTGCTATTAAAACTATCCTTATATGTTTAGCTGTTTTATATATTGTTAGTGCCTTATTTAATTATATTCAAAGTCTAATAATGACTCATGTCTCTCAAAGAGCTAGTTATAAACTAAGAAAAGAAATATCTAAAAAATTAAATAAACTACCTATGAGTTATTATGACAAACAAAATACCGGTGACATAATGTCAGTTATCACCAATGATATTGATACACTCCAATTAAATTTAAATCAATCAGCAACTCAATTAGTATCATCGATAGTTACTTTAATAGGTATATTTATTATGATGTGTACCATTAATTTTACTCTTGCGATTATTACTGCTTTAATTATTCCTGTAGCAAGCTTTATTGTTTTATTTATCGTGAAAAAAAGTCAAAAACACTTTGTTAACCAACAAAACTATTTAGGTAGTGTTGATGGCGAAATAGAAGAAATGATCAGTGGCCACACGGTCATAAAAGCTTTTAATGCTGAAGAAAAATCAATGATAAATTTTAATCAAGATAATGAATTATTATGTGTATCTAGTTTTAAAGCTCAATTTTTATCAGGCTTAATGCATCCTATAATGAACTTTGTTTCAAACTTAAATTATACCATTATTGCCATATTAGGAGCTCTATTTGCTTTAGATGGCAAAATAACTGTTGGTAATATTCAAAGTTTTATTCAATATTCTAGAAACTTTACTAATCCTATATCCCAACTTGCTCAAATATCCAATTTAATTCAAAGTATGATCGCTGCTAGTGAAAGAGTATTTAATTTCCTTGAACTTGATGAATATAGTGATGAAGGAACCAAAGAGTGTGATAAAGTCAAAGGAAATATCGAGTTTAAGCATGTAGCTTTCGGTTATGATCCTAATAAAATAATCATAAAAGATTTTAATGCCAAAGTTAAAAAAGGCGAGAAAATAGCAATTGTCGGACCAACTGGAGCAGGTAAAACAACTATTGTAAAACTTCTCATGCGTTTTTATGAACTTAATGATGGAGAAATTCTCTTAGATGGTATAAATATTAAAGATTACAAACGAAGTGAATACGAAACGGTATTTGCTATGGTTCTTCAAGATACATGGTTATTTAATGGTACCATCTTAGATAATTTACGTTATGGTAATTTAAATGCTTCAGATAAAGAAGTAATAGATGCGGCGAAAACAGCTAATGCTGATTTCTTTATAAGAACGCTACCTGATGGCTATAATTCTATTATTAATGAAGAAACGAATAATATCAGTGGTGGACAAAGGCAATTATTAACAATTGCTAGAGCTATATTAGCTAATCCTAAAGTATTAATATTAGATGAAGCAACAAGTAATGTTGATACTCGTACCGAGGAATTAATTGGGAAAGCAATGGATAAAGTAATGGAAGGAAGAACATCATTTATTATTGCTCATCGCTTATCTACCATTAAAAATGCTGATTTAATTCTTGTAATGGATGAAGGAAATATTGTTGAAGTTGGTCGTCATGAAGAATTATTAGAAAAAAATGGCTTTTATGCTAAAATTTATAACTCGCAATTTGAAAAAGTTTCTTAAAAAGTGCTATTCTATAGTGCTTTTTTTGAAAAATATAATCATTCCTGCCAAAAATGTGATAAATAAGATAGATATTCCTGCCAAAAACGTGATAAATTGCATAATTTTTCGTGCCAAAAACGTGATGTGACGTTGACATAAAAGCCAAAAAATATGCTAATATTATTATAGGTGAGAGATAATGAAAAGAAAAATCTATCAAGAAATATTAGACTGGAAAAACAACACTACTAACAAAAAACCACTGATGATTCTAGGTGTAAGGCAAGCTGGAAAAACTTATATTATTGATGAGTTTTGCAAGAATGAGTTTCAAAACTATATTTACATAAATCTATTTGAACAAGACAACATAGTTGAATTATACAATAGCAATTTAACATCGGATGAAAAATTTACCCAATTAAAAGTGTTAGTAAATTTTGATTTAGAGCAAGATAACACAGTTTTATTTATTGATGAAATTCAAGAGTCTGAAAAACTAATATCAGAACTAAAATATTTTTGTGAAAAGCATAATAATCTTAGAATAATATGTGCAGGATCGTTATTAGGAATTAAACTAAAAAGAGCAAAATTTTCTTTTCCTGTTGGGAAAGTTAAAATGCTTAATATGTATCCTATGGATTTTGAAAAATTTTTAATGGCAATGAAAGAAGATATGTTAATTGATTTAATTAAAAATGCTTATCAAACGAATAAGCAATTATCAAAAGCGATTCATGAAAAAGCTCTAAATCTATATCGTATTTATTTAATCACCGGAGGAATGCCCGAAAGCGTTCAAAATATGGTAAATAATGAAGGCGATTATATAAAATATGATACAACAATTTTAAAAGATATTTTAGCTTCTTATTTTAAAGATATGGATAAATATGTAACAAGCGAGTCAGAAGCATTAAAAATAAATAGAGTTTATAATTCATTACCTTCTCAACTTGCCAATATTTCCAATAAATTTCAATATTCAAAAATAGATAAAAATGCTCGGGCAAGAGAGTATGAGACATCTCTTGATTGGTTAGAAGCAAGCAATATGGTACTAAGAAGTAGAACAGTAAAAACTCCTTTTATTCCTCTAGCAGGTTTTGTTGATAATGACTCATTTAAATTATACTTAAGTGATGTTGGTATACTAAATAACATTCTAGGAATATCTATTCAAGATATTTTAATAGATAA
>CALVHJ010000080.1 GCA_944327425.1 uncultured Bacilli bacterium | reverse complement strand
AAATCCCGAAAAAACGGGAAATAACTCATAACATTTTATTTCTCATCATTTTCGGGAACTTACTTTTAAATTTAATCCTTTTTTTATTTCATCATAAATAGATTTATGTCCTAAGTAATTAATGTGGTAACTATTTTTATTTAAATAATAATTAGGATTTTGAAGTATTTTGTTTATATCTATAAAGCAAAAGTTATTAGTTAAAGCTAAATCTCTTATACTAGCATTTAATTTTTCAATTGTTAGAAAATCATTCTTGCCCCAGGTATATAAGCTAATTACAATAACCTTTTTTTGATTTAATACTTTAATCATACTAAAAAGTTCTTCTAAGTCATCTAAATATTCATTTTTTATTTGATTTGTTATTTTAGTGTTCGCTAATTCATCCATACCTATAGCTATAGTTAGGATATCAGCGGCATCTATAGCTTGTTTTATTTCTAATTTATCATTTTTAATTGTTAAAGATTTATTTTCTTTAATTTCATAGATTAATTCTTTGACAGTTAGGCCACTACTAGCAAATTCATGAATATAATTTTTTAATTCATGTTTATTTAAATAATCTTCTTTTAAATAATCATTAAAACTAAGACCTTCAATATTATATGGTGTCATGCCAAGAGATAAAGAGTCTCCAAGACTTACAATAGTTATTTCACTTGTTTGCGTAAAAAAATAGATAATAACCGAGAGTATTCCTCCTATTAATGTGATGGCTATTATCTTTTTTTTCATAAGTTCACCTCAAAACATAGTCCATTAAACTATATTTCTTTGATCTTTATTTTAGCACCAACTTTAGTTAATTTTTCTTCAATATTTTCATATCCTCTTAAAATGTGTTCTACATCATTTATTATGGTTGTTCCGGTTGCGGTAAGTCCGGCTAGAACTAAGGCTGCTCCTCCCCTAAGATCAGTTGCTACTACTTCTGTTCCATGAAGGCTGCTTGGACCAATTGTCATAGAAGTCATACCTTTAACTGTTATATTGGCTCCCATTTTATTTAATGAAGGAACATGGCCCATTCTATTTTCCCATATGGTTTCTTCAAATAATGATGTTCCTCTCGCTTGAGTTAATAAAACACTCATTGGTTGGCCAATATCGGTGGGGAATCCGGGATATACTAGAGTTTTAATATTAGTGGGCTTTAAATTATCTACTTTGCTTATGATAACATTGTTTTTATTTATAATAATATCTGAACCCATATCTATTAATTTTGATGTTAAAGCTTCGATGTGTTTAGGAATAACATTTTCAATGCATAAATTTTTTCCTACTAATGCTCCTAAAATGATATATGTTCCAGCTTCTATACGATCAGGAATTACAGTTATGGTACCCTCATGAAGGCTAGATACACCATTAATTGTTATTTCATCTGTTCCTGCTCCTTTAATATCTGCTCCCATACTTATTAAATAATCTGCTATGTTTTCAATTTCAGCTTCTTTGGCAGCATTATGAATAACCGTTTTACCCTCAGCTAAAACACTAGCAAACATTAAATTAATAGTAGCTCCAACACTTTGAAATCTTAAATATATATCCGTTCCTTTAAGTTTTTCAGCTTTTAAGATATATTTATTGCCTTCAGTTATTACTTCAGCTCCTAAAGCTTTAAAACCATCAATATGCATGTCTATTGGTCTTGCACCAATATTACAACCGCCTGGTATATACATTTCGACATATTTTTCTTTACCAAGTAAGGCTCCCATAAAATAATAGGAAGCTCTTAACTTTTTAGAATGCTTTTCATCTATAACAGTATTTTTTAAATTACTTGTATCTATAGTTAATAAATCTTCTTCAATTAATACTTTACAATTTAATATTTCTAGTATTTCGATTAAAGCATCACGATCAGAAATATTGGGAACCTTAAAGATTTTACTTTTACCACTTGCTAGAATAGAAGCTGGTATTAGGGCAACAGCACTGTTTTTGGCTCCTCCTATTAAAATACTTCCTGTTAAAGTATTATTGCCTTCAATTATCATTTGTTTCATTTTTAACACACCTTACCTCTAAGAAAATTTTAGTATAAGTAGGCACTTATACTATTTTTTATGACTAATTTTTTTTTTGGTGTATATTAAAAAAAACTTTTAATAAATTACCAATATTACTATATCTTTTAATTAGAGCTTTGTCAAATCTTTTTGTTGTTTTTATGTCTATTTTGAATAAAATTTAACTTTTTTTACTTAATTATGATAGGTGATATAATTGAAAAAGTTAATTGTTAGTTTGTTTTTAGTTAGTTTGGGAATTATTTTAGTTAATAAAGATGAAGAAATAATTATACCTAATGAAGCGATTAGATTTAGAGTTATAGCTAATAGTAATAATGTAAGTGATCAAGCTTTAAAAATGAATATAAAAGAAGAAGTAGAAAAGGAAGTGTATGAGCTTATTAATGGAGCTAATAATGTGGAAAATGTACGATCTATTTTAAAAGATAATTTAGATGTTATTGAGGATATTGTAGATGATTATAATGTTCCTTATAATATTAATTATGGTAATAATTATTTTCCTCTTAAAAGCTATAAAGGAGTTATGTATCCGGCTGGTAATTATGAGTCTTTAGTTATTACTTTGGGTGAAGGGGTTGGTAATAATTTCTGGTGTGTTTTATTTCCTCCTCTTTGTTTACTAGAAAATAGTAGTGAAGATATTAGTGATATAGAGTATCAGTCATATATAAAAAAGCTTATTGGTGAGTTCTAAATTTATAATTTCCTAATAATATTTGTTAGGAGGTTTTTTATTTGAAAGAATTATTTAGTATATTATTAATTGGTATTGCTCTTTCAATGGATACTTTTTCTTTATCTTTGGGAGTAGGTATGTTTGGTATTTCAAATAAAAAAGCTCTGATGCTAGCGGTAATTGTGGGATTAATGCATTTTATAATGCCTTTTTTAGGAGTGATACTGGGGGAGCAGTTGATAAAAATATTTGAGATAAAATATGATATTTTACTAGGATTTATTTTAATTATTATTGCTATGCAAATGATTGTAGATATTATAAGACATGAAGAAGAAAAGTTTAATTTATCTATATTGGGAATGATTTTGTTTGCTTTTGGGGTTAGTTTAGATAGTTTTTCACTAGGTTTAGGATTAAAAGCTATAACTAGTAATATATACATATCTATGTTTATTTTTGCGTTATGTAGTTCTTTATTTACTTATTTGGGGATTATAGTAGGTAGATTTGCTAATAAACTTCTTGGGTATTATGCTAATATCTTGGGGGCTATTATTTTATTCGTACTAGGACTCATGCACTTAATATAAAAAACCTAGAAAAAATTCTAGGATTATTTAGTTTCTATTCTTTTAAAAAGAATGGTTGGTTCGTTTAATTTTAAGTTTTCTTCTAATGTATTAAATTCGTTAATACTTTCATAATTTGTTTCTTTAGTGTTTAATGATGCTAAAATCTTTTTACTTGTATCTGGTATAAAGGGACTTAATAAAATGGCACAAATACGAATAGATTCTAGAAGATTATATAAAATAGTAGCTAGTCTATCTTTTTTAGTATCATCTTTAGCAAGAGTCCATGGAGTTGTTTCATCAATATATTTATTGCAACTTCTTAAGACTTCCATTATTTCTTCTATGGCTTCATTTACCTTTAGGCTGTTCATTTTTTCTTCGACAATATCTTTTAAAGCTAAAACATTTTTTATTAAATTTTTATCAAGATCTTCTGTTATTTTAGGATTAGTTACAATACCTGAGAAATACTTGTGACTCATTGATATAGTTCGGGTAACTAGATTTCCTAAAGTGTTAGCTAAATCAGTGTTTGTTCGAGAAATAAGAGCTTCTTCAGAAAAATTACCATCACTACCAAAGGGAACTTCTCTTAGGGCATAATATCTTACAGCATCTACTCCGTAAGCATTAATATATTCGCGAGGATCTTTATAGTTTCCTAGACTTTTAGAAATTTTGCCACCATCTAGTTTTAACCAACCATGGCCAAATACTTGTTTTGGTAATGGTAAGTTTAAAGCCATTAACATGCATGGCCATATGATAGTATGGAACCTTACTATTTCTTTACCAACTAAATGAAGATCCGCTGGCCAATATTTGTTCATTAATTCATCGTTTTCCGGATAACCTAATGAGGTAATGTAATTGGATAAAGCATCTATCCATACATATATTACATGATCTGGATCAAATTCAACAGGTATTCCCCATTTAAAACTAGTTCTTGATACACATAAATCTTCAAGTCCGGGATTTATAAAATTATTTAACATTTCATTTTTACGCGATATTGGTAAAATAAAGTCGGGATGTTCTTCATAGTATTTAACTAATCTTTCTTGATATTTGGATAATCTAAAGAAATATGCTTCTTCACTTACTTTTTTGACTTCTCTACCACAGTCTGGACATTTACCATTAATTACTTGAGATTCAGTCCAAAAAGACTCACAAGGAATGCAATATAATCCTTCATATGTTCCTTTATAAATATCACCTTGATTATATAGCTTGTTAAATATCTTGCTTACTCTTCTTACATGATCAGAATCAGTGGTACGAATAAAATAATCATAAGAAATATTTAGGGATTTCCATAAATCTTTGGCATTTTCAATTATTTTATCAACATATTCTTGAGGACTTACTCCAGCTTCACGAGCTTTTTTTTCAATTTTTTCGCCGTGTTCGTCAGTTCCGGTTTGATAAAAAACATCATAACCAGTTAGTCTTTTATATCTAGCTATAGAATCAGCGATAATAGTGGTATAACAATGGCCTATATGAAAATTAGCACTTGGATAATATATTGGGGTTGTAATATAAAATTTTTCTTTCATCTTTTTTCCTCCTTTAAAAATAAAAAACCATAAACTAAGGACGAGGAAACCCCGTGGTACCACCTTAATTCATGATTTTATTCATGCACTTAATTCATTATAACGGTTGATGGCCGTCTAAACTCCGGAGTCATATTCCTTATTATTTAGTATTTATTTCCATCAGCCATAAACTTTCTTTAAGCTTAAATAATAAGTACTCATTCCTTCAACATTTAAGATAGCATCATTATATTATATGTTATAAGGAAATGTCAAGATTATTTTATTTAGATTATTTATATGTCTAGTTTTTGAGAGAATATGCTTGAGACAAATTTGCCAATTATTATTTCATCTTTTAGTTTTGCTTCACTAACCATGATAATTAAACCAATGCTGTCATTTAAAGAAATAATGGGGATAAAAACAATATTACCGTTTAAAGTATATTCACCAAATGTTAAAGATGTGTTTTCTATTGACTTTATTTCTCTATCTTCAATAATTTGTAAACATTCTTCATTTATTAAATGGTTTTTAAGGTCTGCACTTAAGCCAGCTGAGGCAATTATTTTTTCCCTATCTGTTATAATTATTTTATAATTTAAACTATTATATACAAGTTCACATAAGTTATTGGCAAGCTCACTACTTGCTCTCATACGATAATATTTTTTTAAGATAATACTATCATTATCAGTAAATATTTCAATATTTTCTCCATCTCTTATACCTAGATTTCTTCTTATTTCTTTTGGTATTACAATACGCCCTAATTCATCAATTCTTCTTACTACTCCGGTAGACTTCAAATTTTACAACTCCAATCTAATATTAATATTGGATATAAATAAAGAAAATATACAAAATAATATTTAAAAATTATTGAATTAATCTTTTAAATAAGCTATACTTAAGTTGTAGAGCATTAGGACATAATGCCTACTCTATTTTTGTTTGTAGACATTAACCGTCATGTTGTTACATACAATGTTGATGGTTGATGTCTTTTTTGGTTTAAACCAAGATATAAGTAT
>CALVHJ010000079.1 GCA_944327425.1 uncultured Bacilli bacterium | reverse complement strand
CAATTATAAAATAAATAAAAAACCAGATTCTTTCTGGCTTTGCGAGATATTTTTAAATAACAACTGTCAAACTTGGGGGTTAGTTACTAAATAAGGACTTTTATTAATTATATTATTGGCATCTTTAATTACGTTGTAACGCATAATATCACTTCCTTTATTTATTATAACATGAATGGGTATTTTCGTAAAATACTTTTCATGTTTATTTGATCTAGCACTTAACACACTTATACATATTTTTGTTTTCCAAAAGCTTTAATTATGATATACTTAATAGAGAGGTTGATATTTATGCAAGAAATGATTTTATCTATTATGGAACAATTTGGGTATTTTGGTGTATTTTTTCTTATTGCAGTTGAAAATATATTTCCACCGATACCTTCAGAAGTAATTTTGCTATTTGGTGGGTTTATGACCACATTTACAAAGTTAAATGTAGTAGGAGTTATTATAGCTTCTACACTTGGTTCACTACTTGGAGCAATTGTTTTATATTATATTGGTAAGATTTTAAATAAAGAAAGATTAAAGAAAATCGTTTCGGGTAAAATAGGCAAAGTTTTAAGACTTAAAGTTAGTGATATTGAAAGTGCTGATCATTGGTTTGATACCAAAGGAAATAAGACTGTTTTTTTCTGTCGGTTTATTCCGATTGTTAGAAGTTTAATTAGTATACCGGCAGGTATGAGTGAGATGGCTATGCCTAAGTTTTTGATATATACTATTTTGGGTTCATTAATTTGGAATACGGTTTTAACTACTATTGGTGCTAAAGTTGGAGATAATTGGGAATCTATTTTAGGAATTTTTGATCGGTTTTCAAATATTGTTTTGATTTTGTTAATTGTTATCTTTATATTAATTGTAGGTATATTTTATTATAAAAGACTTCATAAAAAACAAGTGTCTAAAAAGTAGGTGAGGAGGATGAAAAGAGGATTTGCTCTTTTAGAGACAATAGTAGTTATTACTTTTGTTACGGTTTCTTTACTTTTGTTATATAGTACTTTTACGAGTATGGTAGATAATAGTAAGAAAAATGCTTTATATGATGATGCAACTAACATTTATAAAATATATTATCTAAAAGAATATTTAGAGTTAAATGGGCTTGCTTTTTATATGAATGGGGAAGATATTAGGAAACTTTCATGTGATGATTTTTCTTTTGCTAGTTGTACGCAAATTATGGATACTTTTTCTTTAGAAAACTTGTATTTAGTAAAGTATGGTTTAAGAGATTATAACCAAGATAACTATACTAGTAGTTTTAATAATTATTTAAAATCATTAGCTAATAGTGATGATTATGATTATCGACTTGTAGGTGAGTTTACTTATGAAGGAGAATATCATTATGCTAGTATTGGGGTGATTAAGTAATGGTGAAGCGGGGATTTACAATTTTAGAGTTGCTTATTAGTATTGCTTTAGTATCAGTAGTTTTGCTTTTGCTTCTTAGAGTAATGATGTCTTTAGAGATTATTAATCATGATACGAGTTATGCTAGTGATGATGAAATAGCTAGAACAGAAATTATTAGGAATGTAGAAAGTGATTTTTTAGAGTATCATTTAAATGGATTAGAAATTGTTAAAGGTAGTGATAGAACAACTCTATTATTTATGATGGATGAGGAAAAAAGACTTGTTATAAAAAATGATAGTATTACTTATGATGATGAGGTATATACTTTAAAAAGTTCTTGGGCTAGTTATAGTTTATGTGTTAATTATGAATATTTTGATTTAGAAAATGATTATTATTTAGTAAAGATTGTAATTCCTGTTTTAATAGATGGAAAAAATAATACTAGGCGTGATGATTTAGAATTAACTTTTTTAGGTTTAAAAAATGAATTAACTAGTTTTGATAATAATTATGCTTGTTAAAAAATTATTATTAATATTATACTAATTATAGTATGCATGATTCTTCCTTTAAAAAAACATTTATATTTAATTTCTGTTTCTTCTAAAATGGCTTTTATTTGGGTATGGATACTTAGGCCACCAAAAGAGATAGTAGAGATTCCTATTATCTCTTTTATTTTGCTAGTTAAATTTATGTTTGCTAAGTTATTTAGGCCATTAGTTATTTCTAAAATGCTTGATAAAATAGTTTTAAAAAAAAGATTTTTTCCTATTATTAAGTTTGTAATTATATAGGTTATGAGCATATAAAAGGTAATAGTTCCTAAAATCATTAAAAGAGTATTGATGGTTTTATTAATACTTTTAATTAGAATACTACCATTTTTTTTGCTTTGTTCATTAAAGGTATTGATAGTAATTTTAGGTGCTTTATTTCTTAATAAAAAAGCTATTATAAGATTAGAAATATAGTGAATAATGATTATTTTAATTGATGTTTTTAAATTAAAGATGGATCTTAGCATGACAATAAGAAATAAGGGATTGGAAAAATATGTAAAGCTTAAAAAATGACTAGCTTCATCATTACTTAATTTTTTATCGTTTACTAATTCTTTTAAAATGTAAGCATTACTAGGTGTACCACTAATTAGACTCATAAAAAAAACATAGGCAGCTAGACCATTAGTATGGAATATTTTTAAGAAAAAATTGTTAAATATTAAGTAAAAGTAATAAGGAATATTTAAATTTATTAAAATATCATTTAAAATAAACATTGGAAATAAAGATACAAAAACTTTTTTAAAAAATAAGTTTACAGCATCAATAATAATGTTTGCTACTTCTTGGTTATTTTTAAAAATAAAGTAAATACTTATAAATGAGAATAAACAAAAAGTAAAGTTTAATAATTTTTCCTTCATAATTGCCTCTTTATTTGATATAATTTATTAGGTGATATTAATTGTTTACTAAAATATATGAGAAAATAAAAAAATTTATTAAAGATAATTATAAAGAATTAATTATTCTCTTAATTGTGTTTTTGTTATTTACAATTGAACTTCCTTATTCGATTTATACACCGGGTGGAGCTGTTAATTTAAATGAGCGAATAACAGTAGAAGATGGTTATGAGAGTGATGGTTCTTTTAATATGGCATATGTTTCAATGGTTAGAGGTTCTATTCCTTTTTTGCTTATATCTTATGTTATTCCCGATTGGGATATTGTTTTAGCTGATGATATTACAGCCGAAGGGGAAGATATGGATGAAATGCTTGAAAGAGAGAGATTATATCTTCAAGAATCGATAGACGCGGCGATTATTAATGCTTATCAAGCAGCAGGAAAAAATGTGGAAATTACAGGAATAATTAATGAAGTTAGTTATTTGACAGAAGAGGCAGATACTAATTTGGAAGTAGGAGATCAAATATTAAGGGTTAATGGAAATGATATTAATTCTTTAAAAGATATGCAAAAAATTATTGAATCTTTAGATGAAGGGGAAAAAGTTAGTATTCAGATAAGACGTGATGATTCAGAATTAGAATGTTATGCTTATACTTATGATATTGAAAATGTAACAAAAATTGGGGTTAGCTTGCTTACTACTTATGAGTATGTTACGGATCCTGAAGTTAGTATTACTTCTAAAGCAAGTGAAGCTGGTTCTAGTGGAGGGCTAATGATGAGTCTTACTGTTTATAATCAGTTGGTTCCTGAAGATATTACGGGTGGTAAAAAGATAGTGGGGACTGGTACTATTGATATAAATGGTAATGTTGGAGAAATAGGGGGAGTTAAATATAAACTTATTGGAGCAGTTAAAAATGATGCTGATATATTTATGTGTCCGGAAGAAAATTATGGGGAAGCAATTGAAGTAGCAGAAGAAAAGGATTATGATATTACAATTATTAGTGTTAGTACATTTGAGGAAGCTATAAAAAAATTAGAAGAGTTAAACTCATCTAATTAAGTTTGTAATATTTTCGGGAATGTGAAGAGTGCGAGCATTCCTTTTTACTTGCTCTTCATCTAAATCTGGTATGCGACATAAATTTAAAAATTTATTAGCATCTAATTCGCTTTCTATCGCAAAATAAATGGGTAAAACCATTTTTGAATATTCAATATCTTGACATAAAGTAGGTGCTACTTTTGGTACTCTTTTGGGGGATACAAATTCACCAAAAATAATTGTTTTATATAGCTTTTCACTTAATATCTCTTCTTCAATAATATGAAATTTTTGTTCTTTAGCAAGCTTTAAATTTTCTATATTGCAATCTTTTCCTTGTAAAAATAAGGAAATTAAAATGTCTAAATCAATTTGATTTTGACTTATTTCATCTAAGCTGTTTATGAAGGATGAAAATGTTTGTAAATGGTGAGCTAGTTCGTCTTTTGTATTTGTTGAAATAATTATTTTATATAAACATTCAAAAAGAGCATAGGCATATTTTCGGTCCATATTTTTTAAATTCAATAGCATTCTTTTTACATCAAAATGAATACTTGAAAATTTTTTATTAGTAATAAATAGTGTTTTTTCAATTCCTTGTTCAATTAGTGCTTCTTCGCGTTTGCTTAATTTTTTTTCTAAAGCTTGGTCCCATGGAGGAGTAAGTATTTCTCCATCATAGCCAAATACAATTTTATCAGTCATTAATCCTTCTTCACTATATGCAGTAATACTTGGTTTATAAAAATCTATTACTTTGTTTTTTAATGTTCCACTTACATACATAATTAATTCTCCTTATCATTATAATCATCTAAGAAAAAATATTTTTTATCTTCATCTTTGTATCCTAAGACTTGATTTAGATTAATATTTTCCATACTTTTAAAAATATTATAATCAATATAGGGGTTTGTTTTTCGTAAATTGTTAATTAGTTTTTTTAATTCTTTTCTTTTACTTTTTTCTTCATCGATAGTGCTTTCTATAGTCATTTTGCAAGCACAGTTTAAAAAGGTGAGAGAATTATACTTTGCCCAAGAAATAATATCTTGTTCTTTTATTAAATACATTGGTCTAATAAGTTCTAATCCAGGAAAATGTTCGCTGTGAAGTTTAGGAAGCATAGTTTTAATTTCAGCTCCATAAAACATTGATAAAAGATTTGTTTCAATGACATCATCAAAGTGATGACCTAAAGCAATTTTGTTGCATCCAAGTTCTCTTGCTTTGTTATAAAGATGGCCTCTACGCATTCTAGCACACATATAGCAGGGACTTTTATGATTAATTACTTCTATAGAAGCAAAAATATTGCTTGTAAATATCTCGATGGGGATATTTAAAATTTGAGCATTTTTCTTTATTTCTTCTAAGTGTTCTTTGGTGTAGCCGGGGTTCATAACAACATAATGAACATCAAAATTTACTTTGCCATGTTTTTTAATTTCTTGAAAACATTTAGCCATTAAAAAAGAATCTTTACCACCACTTATGCAAACCATGATTTTGTCATTATCTTCTATTAATTCATAATCTCTTATGGCTTTTGTAAATTTACACCATATAACTTTGCGATACTTTTTAATAATACTTCTTTCTATTTCTTTAAATCTTTCCATAATCATCCCTAATTTCTAACGTATTATATCTTAAAACAGCAGTTTTATCAAGACTTCAGTTGCTAATTTTAAGCGTTTGCGTTATAATAAAATTGAATTTTAAAAATAGAAGGGAATTGGATTATGAAAACAGAAATATTGGAAAAAACAAATGAGTTAATTAATTTGTTGGAGGAAGAAGATATTGAAAATAAAGAAGAAATGGAAGAAATATTAGCTCATTTTAAAGAGAAATTATATGAAGCGTTTTATTTTGCTTTTTTAAGGAAAGGTCAAGAGATATTTGAGCAAGATTTAAATGTTTTTGAAATAATAGAGCTTTTAAATGAGTTATTAAGTGATAATGAAGCTTTTTTGGAAGAGTATGAAGAAGTATCAGGGAAAGATATTGTTAGTCAATTAGAAGAAACTATAGATGATTTAAGCTATTTAGAAGAAGGAGATGTTAATGCAGCGAAAGAAATATGGGATAATTGGATAGAAGTTTTGTCTTAGTTTTTATGTTAATATAAAAAATGCCCATAAATAGGGCATTTATATTTTAATTGGTGCACGTGAAGGGACTCGAACCCCCATGGAATTAACCGCTAGATCCTAAGTCT
>CALVHJ010000078.1 GCA_944327425.1 uncultured Bacilli bacterium | reverse complement strand
ACTTTAGTAGTTAATTTAATTTTAGATGTTTATAAAGAATTAGGCATTAAAGATTACCATTTTGAATTATCTTTAATAGATCCAGAAGATAGAGTACAATATTATCCTGATGATGAAATGTGGAATAATGCTGAAGAAACTTTAAGAAAAGTATTAGATCACATTGGTATTCCATATAAAGAGAAAATAGGCGAAGCAGCCTTTTATGGTCCTAAACTAGATGTCCAAGTTCGTCCGGCGGTTGGGAACGAATATACATTATCAACATGTCAACTAGATTTCTGTTTACCAATGCGTTTTGATTTAACTTATGTTGATAAAGATGGAAGCAAAAAAACACCAGTTGTCTTACACCGAGCTATATTTGGTAGTCTAGACCGTTTTATTGCCTATTACCTAGAAGAAAGAAAAGGCTTGCTTCCCTTATGGCTTTCTCCTGTAGGAGTAAATGTTATCCCCGTAAATAACGAATATCATTTAGAATATGCTAAAAATTTAGTAGAGAAATTAAAATCTAACAATATTCGGGTAGAACTAGATGATCGTGAAGAAAAGCTAGGCTACAAAATGCGTGAAAGTGTTATTAAAAAGAAAAATTATGCAGTAATAATTGGTAATAAAGAAGTAGAAAATAATACAGTTAGTTATCGTTTATGTGGTACGGAAAATACCATTACTCTAAATATAGATGAATTCATAAACATGCTTTTAGAAGAAATAAAAACCAAAAAATATTAAGGTGTTACTCAAGCGGTAGCATCTTTTTTGTCAAAAAAGTGTTATTTAATGTCAAGAAGTTTAAATAAAATGTCAATATCTGTCAAAAGATGATATAATTTACTTAAGAATAGGAAGTGTGTTATATGAAAAAAGTAATAACTTTTATAATTGTTTTATTTTTAGGATTAGTAAATGTTAAAGCTGCTGATATTAACTTAGAAATATGTGAGTATTCCGATGAATATCTAGCCTGGCTTGAGTTAGATGAACTTGAAAAAGCAAGCACTAAAATGCCTGAGATGTGTAAAACTAGTGGTTTAAATCAAACAATTATCGGATCTAGTACCAATTATTCAATGTCTAAATTTAGTTTACAAGATTCTTATGTCCTCGATGTTCGTAACCAAGATGTAAGTGAAGCTTGTTGGGCTTTTTCGACTCTAGCCTCAATAGAATCTAATCTTTTAAAAAATAACATTAGCACTAATTATTTAAGTGTAGCTCACATGGAACTATTAACTCAAAATTCTTTATACACACCAGCCCGTAAAACTTTTAATCGTACTTTTAATAATGGTGGAACATTTTATAATGCCAAAGCTTATGTTTTAAACTATTGGGGACCAGTAAATGAAGATAGCTTGCCATTTACAACTATCTTAGATATTATAAATAACTCTTCTAGTATTAATGAATCTAGCATATCTTCCTTAACTGCTACTGTAGATGTTGACAATATTTTTGAATTAAATAATGAACAAGGAGCATGTAGTACTGATAGTATAAATACCATTAAAGAATACTTAGTAAATTATGGTGCTCTAGCGGCCGGTATTTACTTTACTACTGATACCTCAGATTTAACTCCTGTTCCTAGTTCTAATAACACTTATGATATTAAAGGCAAATTTCTAAATGGAGCCTACTATTACTATGATGGATCTAGTTATACCAATTTATCTAATACAACGGTTAATGCTAATCATTTATCAAATCATGCTGTAACTATAGTAGGATGGGATGATGAAGTCGAAATAAATAGTTTTACTACTAACAGCAAAAGAAAAGGAGCTTGGATTGTCAAAAATTCTTATGGCAAATCTGAAACTCTAGAAATAGCTGATGGCATAGAAGTCGTAATTAATTTAGGCGATGAAGGATATTATTATGTATCTTATGATGATATTAATATATGTACTAATGTCATGGGATTTTATGATGTAGATAATAACTTATCAGATAATGTATATTACTATGATTATTTAGGAAATAATATGTCTTTAGTAAGTGCTAGTGATACTAATTATATAGCAAACGTCTTTACTAAAAAAAGTACCAATGCTGAAAAGATAGATAAAATAGGTTTTATGGCTGCCAATGCCAATATTGATTATACTGTTTATTATGCTAGCAATGGTTCTTTAACAAATTACCATGAAATTGCTAGTGGTAAAACAACTCATGCCGGTTTTATTAGTGTTATTCCTAATGAAGACATATATGTAACTGACAAGTTTTCTATTATTGTTAAATTTAAAACAGAAGGAATCATCGAAAATTATATTCCCGTTGCCTTTAGTTCTAATGATATAAGTGATCCATACTATAATTATGAATTAACTAAAGGTGTATCTTATATTTCTTTAAATGGTACATCATGGGCCGACATGAACGAATTAAGATTAAATGATACAACAATTAGTACCCAAAATACTATAAGAGTATATACTAGTAATGAACAAAAAGATATATCTAGCGAAGTAGATAGCAATGAAGAAATAAACGATAGTGCCTCATCAGAAGTAACTAATCCTAATGAAAATATAAATACTGGTGCCCTAGGAGATACTACTCCTAATAATCAAAATAACGTAGAAAATCCAAAGACTGGTATAATTAGTGGTTTATCAATAGTATTAGTCTTATTAATTATAGGAACTACAATTTATTTCCAAAAGAAAAGCAAGAAAAACAAAATATTTAAAATATAATTAATTATGTAGAAAGACAACACAAGAAGTTCTAAAAATAAGACATTATTGTTAAAAACTTTCTACATAATTTTTTGGTAAAATTGTATCGTATTCATAAAATAAAGGAAATTGCTAAAAAAATAATAGAGGAACTCAAATAATTACCTTACATTAATTTAAAATGTTGACTTTTTCAACATTTTTGCGTATAATAATAGTGAATTTATACGTTGGGGTGATGTATATGAAAGAAATAAATTATAAAAAAATCGGTGAAAGATTAAGAAAACTAAGAAAATATATGGGTCTTACCCAAGAACAAGTGGCTGAAATTTTGGGCTTAGGCAGAGACGCAATATTAAGAATTGAAAAAGGGGACCGCAAAATTGATTTAGAAGAATTAATGAATTTTTCAAAATTATATAATATAAGTATGGATGAATTAACAACAGAAGAACATATTATAAATAGTAGTGACATTGTCTTTGCAAGAGGTTTTAATGAATTAAGTGAAAAGGATAAAAAAGAGATTATTAATTTAATCGAATATAAAAATATTTTAAAGTCACAAAATAATGGTAACTAGTATGATGCCGGAAGAATTAGCAAAAAATGAACTAGAAAAATTAAGAAAAAGTGGTGAATTAACTTTTCCAATAGATCCATTTAAAATTCTCCACAATGCTGGAGTTTATGTTGTATTAAAAGATTTTGAAAATTTAGATGGTATCATTATTAATGATGAAGATAATTGTACGATAGTAGGAATTAATTCAAATAGTGGTTGGCAAAGACAAAGATTTACCGCAGCCCATGAATACTGCCATTTTATAAAAGATTTAAATAAAAAAATAGGAACAACTGATTATATTGAATGTCTAAAAAAATCAAATAAAAAAATAGAGAAGTATGCAAATGATTTTGCCGGTTATTTGCTTATGCCTACCGATGAATTAAAGCTTGTATGTGAACAATATAAAAATAAGAATGGGTTTATTGATTTTGAAAGTATTACAATCATTGCTGAATATTTTGGCGTTAGTTTCTATTCATGTTTAAATAGAATAGCTTATGGCTTAAATTTAATAGATGGTGACATATCTTCAGAATCTTTAAAACAACGAATGCGTGAATATGGTGTGTTTACAAAAAGACAAGAACTAATAGAAAATAAAATTGATAGCGCATTATTATCTAATGTTGTTAGTTCTATGAGTTTTTTAATGGCTGATATTAATAAGTATAGCGGCCAAAAATTTTTACAAAATTACATTTATAATGATAATAAACTTGAAGGCGTAGTAATTGATAGAAAACAACTCAATTATATACTAGCAGATTTAAATTTTAATGGTGCAAATAGTCATTTTTTTGAAAATGATAAAGAAGAAATAGTAATGACGCTCGGTAATTTAGAATTACAGCAATATGTAATAAATACGAAAGATGATATTTCGATAAAGAATTGTGGGCAATTGCATTCATTATTATTTAAATATGTTCCGTATCCTGATGATAATGGAAAATATAGGGATGAAACAGCCATATTAAAAGGAGGAACAATACAACCTGTGCCATATTATGAAATAAATGATAGAATTAATGAACTTGATGAAGAATTACAATTTTTTATAAAAAGAATAGATCAATGTGAAATAGGAGAATATATAGAACAAGTAGCATATTTTACATATAAGTTTATAGTTATTCATCCATTTAGAGATGGAAACGGGCGAATATCAAGAGCAATTATGAATTGGCTTTTAAGCAAGAAAAGAATACCACCAATATATGTTGATCAAAACTGCAGAAAAGAATATTATGATGCACTATCTAAAATGGATTTAGAGAATGATCCGGTTCCATTCATAATGTTTATTGAAAAAAGAATAATTCATACTATGATTGAATTGCATAAGTATTTATTTGTAGATGAAATAGATGAAGAAGAGCTTAATAAGGAGGAAGAATATAATGGAGATTAATAAGTGGCCTAGAAATAACTATGCAGGCCCAGGTGGTGGTTTATACACCGGTCCAGGTGGTGGATTATATACAGGCCCAGGTGGTGGTGCGTATACAGGCCCAGGTGGGGGATTATATACAGGCCCAGGCGGGGGATTATACACCGGTCCAGGTGGCGGATTATACACCGGTCCAGGTGGCGGATTATACACCGGTCCAGGTGGCGGATTATACACTGGTCCAGGTGGTGGATTATATACAGGCCCAGGCGGGGGATTATATACCGGTCCAAGTGGTGGAGCTTATGCTGGCCCTGGAGAACCGTATAAGAGCAATATTCCTCCTTGGCCAATTTTTGTAAGGGAATTAGAAAAACGAGGATATAAGAAAGAAGCTAATTTAATTAGAAAATATCATAAATGCAATTAAAAAACTGGATTGAAATTAGAAAAATATGGCGAAGTTTATAAAAAATATAATAGAATTTTTAAACATTAGGATTAAACTTTCTACATAAATAAAAAAAGAGACCAACATCTCTTTTTAAATTACAATAGCAATTAAGTTATTAGCCCCTTTATTAACTATCTTAGTAACAGTTTGACTAAGTTTATATCTTGTTGCTTCTGGCATCATCGAAAGTTTTGCTTGTATTCCTTCTTGAACAATAGCTTCCAAACTTCGTCCAAATATTTCACTTTGCCAAATCGAATTTGGATCTTTTTCATAGTCTTTCATAAGATAATTAATAAGTTCTTTACTTTGAGCTTCACTACCAATAATTGGTTCAAAAGTTGATTGGACTTCTACTTTCATTAAATGTATAGAAGAAGCAGTTGCTTTTAATTTAACACCATATCTTGAACCTTGTTTAACAATTTCTGGTGTTTCTAACTTCATATCTCTAATTGTTGGATAAACAATTCCATAACCGGCATTTCTAGCAACTTTTAAAGCATCTTTAATAGAATCCATTTCTTCTTTAGAATCTTTATAATTAGCAAATATTCTAATTAATCCCGCTTTAGTAGTAGCCGCTTCTCCCATAATACTCGTTAAAACTTCATTATAAAGCTCTTCTCTTGTCTCCAAATTAATTGTTACAGTTCCAGTTGCCGCATCAAGCTCACTAATATAAGATTTAGAAATATATTCGCTATCTGAAAAATGTCCTAAAATAAAATCGATATCTTTAATTTTTTCAACACTAATAACACTTTCTCTGATTTTCTCTAAAAAATGTATTTTAATTTCATGATTTTTAGGTAAAGCATCAATCCATTCTGGGACATTTACTTTAATATCAAGAACCGGAAATTCATACAAGGCTTTTTTAAGTATTTCCATAATTTCCATTTCATTCATTTTCTCAGCACTAATAGGTAGTACTGGCACATCATAACTACTTTCTAATTCTTTTGCAATACGTACAGTTTCAGTATTTGTTGGATGAACACTGTTTAATATAATAATGAAAGGTTTACCAATTTCTTTTAATTCACCAATAATTCTCGCTTCCGCCTCTACATAATTCATTCTTGGTATTTCCCCGAATGAGCCATCCGTAGTTACTACTATCCCGATAGTCGCATGGTCTCGAATAACTTTTTCTGTTCCAATTTATGCCGCCTCTACAAAAGGAATAGAATCTGTAAACCATGTTGTTTTTACCATTCTAGGATTTCCATCT